>CANQJJ010000087.1 GCA_947624215.1 uncultured Clostridia bacterium | reverse complement strand
TGGGGGTATCCGAGGAGGATGCGATGAGGATCGCGCGGGAGTTGCTGGAGCGCAGCCCACGGGCGAAGAAGGGGGTGTCGCGCCTCAATTGGTGCCGCAATATCATCGTGGCGGGGAGTCGGGAGCTCGAGGAGTCGAGATGCTCGGTGACGCTGCGCAAGGCGATGGAGGTATCGCTGCAAGAGAGGGAAGAGAGGAGACCGAGCACGGTGCAGGAGCTGAGGTGGATATTCCGTCGCTTCATGAAGCGAGCCTCGGGCTTTGCCGGGATGAAGCTGCGCAACATCCGCGCGAGTCACTGCAAGGAGGCGTTGGACAAGCTTTTCGATACGCCGCAGCAATTCCGCAAAGGGCGCATCGTGCTGCACTCGGTGTTTGCCTGCGGGATACGGCACGGGTGGTGCAGCAGCAACCCGGTGGACGGGGTGCTCAAACCGCGCGTGCAGGAGGCGGAGATCACGGCGCTGACGCTGGAGCAGATTGGAAAGCTGCTGAGAGCGGCGCAGGAGCCGGAGCACCGGGAGTGCGCGGCGGTGCTGGGGCTCATGCTCTGGGCGGGAGTGCGGCCGACGGAGGCGCAGAGGCTGAGCTGGGAGGACATCAACTGGGAGGAGGGAGCCATCCTCCTGCCGGCGAGGCACAGCAAGACGGGAGGTGCGAGGTGCATCACGCTGCAACCGGTGCTGCGCGAGTGGCTGCTGGGGTGCGGTGGGGCGGAGCAGACCGGCGCGATACGTCCCCAGGACTGGCATGCCCGGTGGCGCCGCCTGCGCAGGGAGGCGGACATCGGGGAGTGGCAGCAGGATGTGCTGCGGCATACCTTCGCCAGCTACCACCTCAAGCACTTCCGCAACCTCTCCCAGTTGCAGCTCGAGATGGGGCATTCCACGCTCGCTCTGCTGCGCACGCGCTACCTCAACATGCGCGGTATCAGCCAGGATCAGGCTCGCCTTTTCTGGTCTCCCGAATTCGCCCAAAAAACAACCTCAACAACGAAATAAACAATGATCAACGCAAAATCCTATATCGATGCCCGCAACATCAACGACGTCCTCTCCAAGTTGGGCATCGGACCGTGGCACGTCCATGCGTACGGCACGGAGATGGAGGACCGCATCGTCGTGCAGTATAAGTCCGATGACCTCGGCGAGGTCCGCCAAGTGATGGCAGAGCCTCGCAAGCTCATTGCATGGATGCGCCCACGCATGACGCGTCCGGGCTTCATGCTCCACGAGCTCAAGGAGATACTCGACCGCAAGCCGGTCCGCCCCGCCCCGCCTCAGCAGGGCGTTCTCTGGCGAGAGGAGGAGCTACCGCCCAATGGGGCACAATGGCTCCGCGACTGATTTTTTCAACTACCAACCAAATACACAATCATGACAACAAAAATAACTACCCGCAATTCCGGTATCAGCTCCAAAGCTGACTACGAAGCCAAAGTCAACGAATGCGCCGACCTCGAGGTCCAGCTCCGCGCCATCACCGCCGAGATGGACGCCCGCATCCAAGCCGTCCGCGATGATTACGACGCCCGCATCGGCTCGCTCACCAACCGCCGCGACGCCCTCCTCAACGCATGCTCGCTCTACGCCTCCATGCACCGCGACGAAGTCCTCAAGCCCGGCCTCCGCAGCGGCGAAACAGCCCTCGCCACCTACGGCTTCAACCTCGGCAACCCCACCCTCGTGCTCCTCAACCGCAAGCACTCCTGGAAAACCGTCTGCGCCGCCATCATCGCCAAAGGCTCCGCCTGGGTCGAAAAATACATCACCCAGCCCGACCCCAAACCCAACAAAGACGCCATGAAAGCCGGCCTCTCGGAGACGGAGCTGGCGGAGCTCGGCTGCCGCATCGAGCAAACCGACGCCTACTACATCAAAGCCAAAGACCGCACCGAAGCCTGACCCATGAAAACGCCGTTGAGCAAACGCCAAAAAGCCGTCCTCTCCCAGATGGCTGCCAAAGCCTACAAACTCTGCGGCGCCGCCATGGGCTACGCCTCTGCCGAGGACTACCGCCACGCCGTCTGCCTTTCCCAGCGCGGCGTCGCGGGCCTCACGGCCTGCTCCCAACAAGACTACATCCCTCTCTACAACTACTTCGCCGCCATCCTCGGCATGCAACCCCTCGCCGACCACACACCCCAAGATGACCTCTCCCGCGCCCTCTGGTGCCTCCGCGACGCCCTCCGCCGCTTCGAACTCTCCGATGCCTACGCCGCCGCCATCCTCCGCGACCGCGGCGCCATCGGCCCGGACCTCGACACCCTCGCCACGAGCGCGGGGGCGCGGGTGGTGCAGCAGGTGACGTACACGATCATCAACCGCGGCCGCTCCAAACTCCGCAAACTCGAGCACTCCCTCTCCCTCCCCAAAACCTCCGAATTCCATCCCTCCCCCTCCACCCTCCCGCCCGGGAGACTAAAAGACTATTTCGGCTCCTCGATTTAACCAACAACCCGCGCAGCAATGCGCGGTGTGAATTGCAAGAACAAATGCGACATATGACAGAAATAGTTGAGGTCATGCGAAGAGAGGGGTAAAATAGTGACG
>CANQJJ010000086.1 GCA_947624215.1 uncultured Clostridia bacterium | reverse complement strand
ATTATAACGTACATCATGCAGGAAGTCAAGAGATAATAAAGAAATTTCAAGGAAAACCAAATAAAAACAAGATAAAGGAGAAGAAAGAGAATGAAGTATCAAGCCACGGAGGATTCGCAGGTACGGGTCTACAAACATCTGCCGAAGGGATGGAATGTCGTAGAGGGTTCATGGTCCCAACCGGAGGGGACGGTGTGGATCAACAACGGGAAGTCACGGTTCCGGAAGAGCAAGGCTAAGAAGGATCTGAAGGCCCAAAACGGGCGCATGCTCAAAAATCCCAAGTATAAGAATGCGCTGTTGATCGTGGATGAGGAGCTCATGCTCGACAAGATCAGCAAAAAGCGCATTGCGGGGAAGAACGACCGATTCGTGACGGATAAGACGTGGGAAAGCAAGATCCAGACGTCTGTGCGCAAAGAGAAGAAGCGGGAACGGGAAGAGCGTGCGATCGCAAAGCGGCTCTTGGGCAATGGATCTGCAGCCAAGAAAAAGCCCGTCGCGAAGGCTCCAAAGGCGCAACGGGCGGCGAAAAAGGCGAGAAAGAAATGACGGACGGAGAGAGGGAACAAACGAAGAGGACCGTCAAAAGGGCATTGAACGGTCTGCGGATCGCGCACGGCATCGTGATGACGCTCTTCGGGCTCGCGGTGACCGGCATTCTGATCGTTGTCGGCGTGAGGCTCGGGGACATCTTCGGCCCGCTATTCGAGAATATCCGGTGAAAGAGGAAAAGATATGAGGCAAGAAGAAGTGGAGAAGATCCGGGAAGGGCTTGCCTGTTGCCGACAAGATCCCCCGGCATGCGATGTCTGTCCGTATGTGGATGACGGATGGCCATGTTCATCGAAACTGATGGATGAGGCAATGGAGCACATCATGGAATTGCAAAAAGGAGAGGAGGCGGCATGAAGCGTTTGCGGACGGTCTTGACGGTATTGTGTGCGGCGGCTGTGTTTATGCCGGCGGCGGTCATGCCTGTTGCGGCCGCTGAAGAGCTCACCTTTGATAGGACATCCATCGAGGACGATCTGAAAGGGATCGATCTGAGCGGGTATCGGGCAGGCAGCGCGGCGGACGGGCTGCTCAATGAAATGGGGTTCATGGAATATGCCTACAGCGCGCAGGACACAGGCGGGTATTACGGCTTGTATTTCTACGTCTATCACGCTTCCGGGAGTCAACTGAGCACGCGGGCGGGAGCGAACAGCGTAAACATGGCGACATCGTACGGTGAGAACGGTGAACCCGTGGAGTACAGCTCTTTGGGGCTCACCTATCTTGACAGCAGCGAAGACGGGCACTTCTATAAATTCCGATTGACAAACAGTGCCGGTGCTCTGACGCGGGCGCGGGAGTATGCGGGCCTTCACAACGGTGAAAGGCGCTACGACGTCGCGAGCATAGATCTGTGGGAACAGGGGCAGGTATTGCCGGCCACGCATGAAGTGGGGAAGACGTACCGAGTGACAGGCTTTGCCAAAGGATGCGGCAGGGACCCGGATGCAGATAGCACGCTTCAGATCCGGAGCACGGGTCTTGAGGTGATACCGCTCGAAGTGAAGAGCACGTATTTTCTCACGGGAGACGACACGGGAGAAACCGGCGGACGTCAGATGCTCTCCTCTGTGTATTTCTCCGTGCCGCAGGAATACATGGAGAATTACGGCGCGTTGCAATTTGTGAAAGCGGATTGGTGGGAATACCGCACGACGCCGATGATCGTCACGGCAAACACGGGCATTGCGGACAGCATCGAGCGCGCGCTCGGCTATACGCTGCAAGGCGGGAAAAACAGCGTCGACCCGTCCGTCCCATTCTCGCTCTATACGGGCTGGGGCGCGGGAGATTCTGTGAAATACGACTGGGTATACAATGCAACGTATGACACGTGCGGGTATGACATCCGCCGTCTCGACTGGCTGTTCAAGACAGACGCTCTGATCGACACGGTCGCACCCGATACAGTGGCCGAATACGCGTACAACTACAAAGGCGCGGCGGGGGACGGTTTCATTCAGATCGGGGAAAAGCAGATCGACGAAAATCTCTTTGACGACACGGTTGAAGCGGGGCATACGCGCGGCTACAATTCCCGCACGATCGACCTGAGGGACCGGGATGATTATATCGACTTAAAGCTCGAAAACACGACGAGCGTGTGGGATCAACTATGCAGTCTCTTCCGCCCGTACGACCGGGATTACAGAACATATGTCATGCAAAAGGGGATCGCGCCCATCTATCCCGTTGATTACGGTGAAGATCTGGAAGGGAGTGACGTTGCCGTTTCGGACAGGCTCTTTATCGCGGATGCGGATGTAAGTGCCTTCAAGAGTTATTGCGACGAAGAGGAGAAGGCGGGGAACCAAGTTTTTCTCCTGCGATTTTCCCTGAACGACTACTTCTCTGAAGAGATGTTTTTCAGCGAGAACAAGCTGTTTGAGTGGAAGCAAACGAACTGTTACGGCGTGATCGCGCCCGTCTTCCTCAACTTCAAGATCATCGAACTCGGGTTTATCAAAGACAGAAATATCACGGTCTTGGGAGCGGTGTCCTCGCCGATAGATATATTCCCGCCCGCAGTTCCGCCGGAGACGATCGGCGGTCCGTGGGCAGTGTGGTGTATCGTGGCGAGCTGTATTCTTGACGTACTGCTTGCGGCAGACATCTGGATCGAGCGTTCGATCAAAAAACAAAAACTGCTTGAGGGGATCATCCCTGCGGGCAAAGGAGGTAGCGGATGATATCAACGGTAATAAGCATGATGATTGTGTTTGTCGGCTGGATCTCGTACCGGGCATGCATCGGGAGTTTTCCCTTTCTTGCAGAGTATCTCGTATACGTCAACTGGGCAGTCCCGATCCTCGAAGGGGTCCTGTTCATCGGGCTCATCGTGGCGATCGTCATGAAGCTCGCCAAGAGAAGATAGGAGGCGAGAAATGACTTAGCATTGAATCGGAAACA
>CANQJJ010000085.1 GCA_947624215.1 uncultured Clostridia bacterium | reverse complement strand
TGTGCGCCGAAAGGGTTTCTCTCCTCATCCGCCCTACGGGCACCTTCCCCAGAAGGGAAGGCAAGAAAACCCCTCAGTCCCGCAAAGGGCCGCGGGACAGCTCCCCTTACAGGGGCGCCGAGGGGGGCTCGTACGCAGTCCGACGCTCTTGCAGGGGCGCCAAGGGGCTTGTACGAAGTCCGACGCTCTTGCAGGGGCGCCGAGGGGGGCTCGTACGCAGTCCGACGCTCTTGCTGTCCCTGAAAGGGAAAGTGGCGCACTGCCCTTGTGCGCCGAAAGGGTTTTGGCTATGAATCACTATCAGCATAAATTGGTTGGCTATGCGCGCGATTTGCGGAAGACCATGACAAAGGAAGAACGCAAATTGTGGTATACTTTTTTGAAACACTTGCCGGTAAAATTTGTCCGGCAGAGGCCGATAGGGCAGTATATAGTGGATTTTTACTGTGCAGAGGCCAAATTGGCGATCGAACTTGACGGCTCCCAACATTTTGAGGAGAAGGGGGAAGAGCACGATCGGCGCAGGGATGAATTTTTGAGGGAAGCGGGGATCGCAGTTGTGAGATACAGCAATTTGCAGATAGCGCGCGAATTTGATGCCGTGAAGGCCGACATTTTGCAAAAAGTTGGTTTGGAGTGAAACCCCTACTTCGCGCGGGGCGCTCGTGTCGATTTTAGTAGCACAAATAGAAACCTCAATCGGTCAGTCCCGCAAAGGGCCGCGGGCCAGCTCCTCTTACAGGGGCGCCAAGGGGACCTGTACGAAGTTCGACGCTCTTGCTGTCCCTGAAAGGGAAAGTGGCGCACTGCCCTTGTGCGCCGAAAGGGTTTCTCTCCTCATCCGCCCTACGGGCACCTTCCCCAGAAGGGAAGGCAAGAAAACCCCTCAGCCCCGCAAAGGGCCGCGGGCCAGCTCCCCTTGCAGGGGCGCCGAGGGGGGCTGTACGCAGTCCGCCGCTCTTGTTTAACCACCCCCGCGGGGGCATAGAAAAACCAAAATCAGAACTTATGGATCATTTTGAATTCAAACTACATGCGCCGTTTGAGCCCACCGGGGACCAGCCCGAGGCCATCAAAGCCCTCACCGAGGGCGTGTTGGACGGTATCCGCACGCAGGTCCTCGTCGGCGTCACCGGCAGCGGCAAGACCTTCACCATGGCCAATGTCATCAAAAATGTCGGCAGGCCCACCCTCGTCATCGCCCACAACAAGACCCTCGCCGCCCAGCTCTGCAATGAGTTCCGCGAGTTCTTCCCCGAAAACCGCGTCGAGTACTTCGTCTCCTATTACGACTACTACCAGCCCGAGAGCTATATCCCCTCCACCGATACCTACATCGAAAAGGACATGTCGGTGAACGACGAGATCGACAAGCTCCGCAATGCCGCCACCTGCTCCCTCGGCGAGCGCGACGACGTCATCGTCGTCTCTTCCGTCTCCTGCATCTATGGCTTGGGTGCCCCCGAAGAGTTCTTCCGCCTCGGCATCTCCCTCCGCCCCGGCCAGCAGATGGAGCGCGGCGAGCTCCTCTCACGCCTCGTCGACATCCAATATTCCCGCAACGACATCGACTTCAAACGCACCACTTTCCGCGTGCGCGGCGACGTCGTGGAGATCTTCCCCGCCTCCAATTCCGAGGTGGCCATCCGCGTCGAGTTCTTCGGAGACGAGATCGACCGCATCTGCGAGGAAGACGTCACCACGGGCAAGATCGTCTCCACCTTGAAGCATGCCGTCATCTTCCCCGCAAGCCACTACGCCGTGGGAAGCGAACGGCTCGCCGTAGCCCTTGCCATGATCGCGGAGGACCTCGAGGGGGAAGTTGCCGCATTCGAACGGCAGGGCAAGCTCCTCGAAGCCCAGCGGCTCCGCCAGCGCACCGAGCACGACCTCGAGATGATGCGCGAGATCGGCTATTGCTCGGGCATCGAGAACTACTCCCGCTACTTCGACGGCCGCACCCCCGGCCAGCCCTCCTTCACCCTGCTCGATTACTTCCCCTCCGATTTCCTCGTCTTCATCGACGAGAGCCACATGACCATCCCGCAGATCCGCGCCATGTATAACGGCGACCGCGCGCGCAAAATCAATCTCGTCGAATACGGCTTCCGCATGCAGTCTGCCTACGACAACCGCCCCCTCACCTTTGAGGAATTCGACGCCCGCGTGCCCCAGCTCATCTGCGTCTCCGCGACCCCTGCGCCCTATGAGCTCGGCGAGGCGGGGAACGTCGTCGAACAGCTCATCCGCCCCACGGGCCTTCTCGATCCGCCCGTCACCGTAAAACCCACCAAGGGACAGATCGACGACCTGCTCTCTGAGGTGCATACCGCGGTCATGGGTGGGGGACGCGTGCTCGTGACCACCCTCACCAAACGTATGGCCGAGAGCCTCACCGACTACATGAAGGAGGCGGGGATCAAGGTGCGCTACATGCACTCGGACATCGACACGCTCGAGCGCGTGGACATCATCAACGGCCTCAGGAGCGGGGAGTTTGACGTGCTGTGCGGCATCAACCTATTGCGGGAGGGGCTGGACCTTCCCGAGGTAAAACTCGTGGCCATTCTCGATGCAGACAAGGAGGGATTTTTGCGGAGCGAGACCTCCTTGGTGCAGACCATCGGGCGCGCCGCGCGGAATGCGGAGGGGCGGGTGATCATGTATGCCGACGAGATGACGGGGAGCATGGAGCGAGCCATCGGGGAGACCAACCGCCGCCGTGCCAAGCAGCAGGCCTACAACGAGGCGCACGGGATCACGCCGAGGACCATCGTCAAGGAAGTGAAGTCGTCGCTGGCCATCACGGGCAAGGCGAAGAAGGGGGAGGAGATCGCGCAAAAGGACATCCCCGAGGAGATCGAGAAGCTCAAGACGCTGATGCGCATTGCCGCCAACGCCCTCGACTACGAGAAGGCGATCGAGATCCGCGAGACGATCAACGAACTCAGAAAGCGGATGAGAAAGTGACGGGG
>CANQJJ010000084.1 GCA_947624215.1 uncultured Clostridia bacterium | reverse complement strand
ACGCCAAGCAGCGCGCCGACGAGCAGGCCGGCGTCAAATACAAGAACGTCTCCCGCCTCCCCCTCCCTGTGGATTGAACAGCATCTCGCCTTTACGACCAAGCCCGTGTAAGCGCTTGGCGCCCCTGTAAGGGGAGCTGGCCCGCGCCCTTTGCGGGACTGAGGGGTTTTCTTGCCTTCCCTTTTGGGGAAGGTGCCCGTAGGGCGGATGAGGCCTCATACTTCGCGCTACGCGCTCGTGTCGACCTTAGCGTGCAATCAGAAACCTCGGTCGGGCAGTCTCGCCTTGCTCGACAGCTTCCCCAAGGGGGAAGCCGAGAAACCCTTTCCCCCCTCGCAAGAGCCTCGGGGTACTTTCCCTTACAGGGACAGCAAGGGGGTGCCCCCCAACACCAAAAACGAGCCACCCATGTCCGAGGGTAAGGCTCACAAAACATAAAAAATGGGAAGAATCATGAAACTGATGTTCATGGATAAGATCGCCTCGTGGACGGATTCCTTCGACGTCCTCGACGAGATCGGCAGAAAACTCTACCGCGTCTGCTCCAAGCCCGACGGCACGCGCCCGCGCCTCAAAGTGTACGCCTCGTACCTACATAACAAGAGCGCCGCGACACTCTCGGAGAGCTTGAACGAGGCGCCCGCCGTGGAGATAAAGCACGGCACGCGGTTCGTCTCCGTCGTGCGGAATATGCGCCCGGGGATCTTCGACCTCGGGTTCATGGGCTGGTACGCGGCAGGCGAGCTGGAAAAGGGGAACTTTGTCATCTACGATGGCTACGATCCGCGCGGAAGAGTGGTCGCGACCGTGGACATGGTACGCCCCGGCGCTGTCACCATGCGCATGATAGACACCCTCCCGGAGTACACTCTCCACGCCCTCACCTTCACCCTCGCCGTCCACGTCCAGCTCTCTTCCATGTATTTGTCCAACGGCGTCCGCCTCCTCGTCCCCAACGAGGCATGACCGTGTGTCCTCCGCCGGGGGGGAGGGTTACAACTGCTTGGGGGATAGACCAAGTGTTCTATTTACGTCATGTTGAGCGTAGTCGAAACATCACCTTATTATCAAGACTGCGGTGATCCTTCGACACAGCTACTTCGCGCTACGCGCTCGTGTCGATTTTAGTAGCACAAATAGAAGCATCAATCGGTCACCGCCGAAAGGGCATCGGCGGAGCTCCCCTTACAGGGGCGCGCTGGTCGCTCACATGGGCTTGGGCGTGTAGTGTATATATAATGTATATTTGCAATTAAAATATGCCGCGGGGAGAAAGGTGCGGCGGGGAAGGGAGCGCTCGGCTCTCTTTTTTTGTGCGCTTTTGCTTCTTATTTGGCAAAAATTTTCCCTGTTTTATCCTCATGGCAGAAAAAAGCCGCGCGGGTTTGTCTCCAAACCATAAAAATAATTTTTATGCACGCATATCTTGAATTCTTTCGCAGAGTGTGCTATAATACGGGTAAGGAGGCAGATATGCAGTTCGAAAGTATTGGCGAGCGGATCGCGGAGGGCAGGCGCGCGTTGGGCATCTCACAGGAAGAGCTCGGCGGAAGGGTGGGCGTTTCGCGCCAAACCGTCTCACGTTGGGAAGCGGGGGAGGCGAAGCCGAGCGTGGAGGCTGTCATGGCGCTCTGCGAAGCACTTTCCGTCAGCTCAGATTATTTCATTTTCGGTACAGACAGCACTCCCGCGCAAGCCGAGGTGGCCGCAGTCGCCCAAACAGAGGCCCTTCCCGCGCAATCGGGGGATACCATGTCCGAGGAGGACCCCGCTGCGCCGTCGGATGCGGAGGCGTCGGGAGTACAAGAGCAGGTCCCGTCTGGAGCACAAGAGCAGGTCCCGTCCGGAGCACAAGAGCAGGTTTCATTGGAAGAAGCGCAAGAGCCATTGCAGGCACAGGAAATCGGGAGAAAGCGCGCGAAAAACGGGGTGGAGCTCTTCAAATATATCATTTTGCTCTCCTGCCTCACCTTTGTCGGGCTCGTCCTCGGGGTCGCCATCGTCGCCACTTTGTGTATTATAACCTCCAACCTTGGCGCGGAGACAGTCTTCTCTTATACATTTACCAATGTCCCCACATTGATTTTAGTCCTTTCCTTGATAGGATTCGCCTTTGTCGCGGCGCTTATCGTCTATATCGTCCTAAAAATCGTAATAAACAGAAAAAAATAAAAAAAGAGGTCAACTATGAACATCAAAAAAGCATTTCTGTTGCTCGCACCCGCGCTTGTTTTCGTGCCTATGACTGCGTTGCGCACACCCCATGCCGAGATCGCCTCTGCGGCACAGGCATGTCCGCGTCCCACGGCCGAGGTGCAGGAAGAGATAGACCCGCTTGGGCTCTTTGTATCGATAGGGATCACGCTTGATAGCCAAAACGGGTATGTGATCGCAACGGCAAAGAATGCATTTACGCTTTTCCCCGCTACGGTCGAGGCGATCGTAATGCTATATTCCTCGTCCATTTACCAATCCTCCTATCATATGATGACTATGGCCGCAGGTAACTCTACGCCGGACTTAGATATTGGGCAGACGATCAGCGCAGAGGCGCCAATCGACGGCAGAAGGCTCTATTGGCAGGCGCGGGTATACTACAAAGCGGACGATGCCGATTGGCAGGAGAAGCTGACAAGTGTTTGGCTCGTGGAAGCGGACGGAACCATGATAAAATCGTAAAAAAACAAAAAAAATTAAAAAAATCCCCCAAATGTAAAGTTTATGTTACATCGATGTAAAGTTTAGTTGGTAGACAAGAGCACTTTTTAGGTGTATAATGCGGGTACAAAAAAATTTTTCGGAGGTGAAAAATGCAAAAAAAGAAGACATTGCGAAGGGGAATTCTCTTGTTTACAGCAGTGCTTCTCCTTTTTTCCATGGCACTCATGACGGGCTGCGGGAAAGAAGAGGAGGAGGACGAAAATGCCTATGACGTCGTCCTTCAAATCAAGGACAGCCGCGGCATTTCGTATTATTATGAACTCGGTCTGGATAATATCGAAATTGCCTATCCGTATACGGGGAAAGAAGTCACGTTTGAAATGGAGGCCTACAATCTCCCCGATCATCCGACGGAATCTGAAGAATGGCAAGCGCCCAATACAACATGGGAAAATGAGATCAGCGTTGTGGCAACCTACACGGACGAAGAGGGGAATGTGACAGAAAATGTCCCGACGGTAACGCTTGCCAAAGGGCGCTATCATTTTCAGTATACAACTTCATCGGGGCGTGGATATTTCCGGCAGCGCATCATGGATTTTTATATAACCATATATTATGGCGGTGTTCTGAGCTATTCGCTGGATCAAGTGTGAGGTGTTTATGGAAAAAAAGAAAATATTGCGAAGGGTAATTCTCTTATTTACGGCAGTTCTTCTCCTTCTCTCCATGGCGCTCATGACGGGCTGCGGGAGAAGATATGATGA
>CANQJJ010000083.1 GCA_947624215.1 uncultured Clostridia bacterium | reverse complement strand
AGGTGTAGCGCAGTTTGGTAGCGCGCTTGGTTAGGGACCAAGAGGTCGCGTGTTCAAGTCACGTCACCTCAACCACGGACACTATATCTTGTTTGTTTTTGCATGAACGACACAAGATGTGGTGTCTTTCTTTTTGCAGATTTTCTTGCAAATTGCGGTTTTGCGATTTTTTTGGGTAGTAATTTGGGTAGTAAACCAGGCTCAGAAATGCAGCTTTTCGATCTCCCCGAGCTGATATTCTTCGCTGAAATGGGTATAGACCGAACTCGTCATATCCTTGTTATTGGTATGCGCCGTCCATACATCAACCAAGCCCTTGGAGATCCCGCATTCCTGCGCGCGCGTCGAAAACGTATGCCGCAGATCTTTGAGCGTATTACGCGGCATGATCTTTCGGAAAGCGGATGTGAGCGTCTCGTTTCTCTTCGGCAGATCCTCAGGACAGAGCGGCAGGAACTCTCTGAGCGCTGGGGCAATGGGGATCTTCCGCCATGTCCGCGGCTGGCTCTTTCGTTTCTTGCCGTTCTCCACCGTCACGAAGTTTTCGTCGAACATTGCGCTATATAGCTCATTCCGGCGGATCCCCGTGTAGAGAAAGACCATAAAGCACTTCTGATACCGGGAAGACTTGCACGCTTCGATGAAGTAAGCGACCTCTTCGTTGGATAGACGCGTTCCCTTCTTCCGGATGTGCTTGGGCACTTTGACGAACCTCATCGGGTTGTCAGAGACGAGCTTCTCGCCGACCGCCGCGTTGAAGATCTCGTTCAGGATCCACCGCACCGTCTCACACGTCCGCCCGCGACCGCTGTCGATCAATTCCGATAGAAGCTCCTGGCACTTCATGGCCCCGATCTGCCTGAGCCGCATCTTTCCGAACTTCGGCTCGATGTGGAGCTGATAGGTCCGATACTGACCTTTGAAGGTCTCTTCATCGACGTTGATCCGCTTCACATTTCGGAAAAAACCCTCCGCAAATTCCGCAAAATATTCCGATTTTTTGGGCAGTTGCGCCCGCTTTTCGCCGTTCACGCTCTTTGCCCATTCCTTAAAGCGCGCTTCGGCCGTTTTTTTATCTTTTGATGTAAATTGGACATTGTACCCGTCGCGGCGGTATCTGATCTGATGGAGTCCGTCGCTCGTTTTGCGGTACTTTCCGTCTTTCAAACGGGGCATTTTCTCTATTTCCTCCTGCGAATAGCTCAATGCCTTGTCCTCATTCACCTCACTACCGTTTTTCCGCTCCTTTACACCGGGGAAGTAAAGTACATTCCCGTCGGCGTCTTGCCCGTTCACGGACGGGGAGCTCGCCGCCGATGAGACGCCATGTGCACCCGTCGGTGTATTTTTTTTACTTCAGAACCGCACGCAGGATCACGCGCGCGGCCCAACAAAGCCTCATTTACCCATAATGCAAGCTGTGGCCCGCTTGGTGGCGCCGCAAGCAGCGGCAGGATCTCCGCGAGCGTTCTGATCGCTTCGAGCAGCTTCTCCCGGATGCGTTCATCGTTTGTCATACATATCTCCTTTGGGGAAATTTCCCTCGGGAGAAGTATAGCAGAAAATTGTGACAAATTTTTAATTGATTTTTCCACAAAAATCAATTAAGTAGTTGACAGATACATATAAATGTAGTACACTGTATATACAAAGTATATGGAGGTGTGATATGGCAACGATCAATATTCGCGTAGACGACGATGTCAAACAGAGGGCGGCCGCGCTCTTTTCCGATCTCGGAATGGATCTCAGCACCGCGATCAATGTCTTTTTGCGCAAGGCGATCATGGAAGACGGCATTCCCTTCGAGCTTCGGCGGGAAACCCCCAACGCGCAGACGCTCGCAGCTCTCGAGGAGCTCCGTGAGATCCAAAGCGGCCGCGTAAAAGCAAAGGCCTATTCGGATGTAGACGCTATGTTTGAGGAGTTGAACCGAGATGCAGAAGTATAAGGTCATACCGACGAACTCTTTCCGCCGCGATTACAAACTCATTTCCAAGCGCGGATATAAGACGGAGTTGCTTCAAGAGGTGGTGACGATGCTCGCAAACGGTGAGGCGCTCCCGGAGAGATACCGCGATCACATGCTCACGGGAGAATACGACGGCTGCCGTGAATGCCACATCCGCCCCGATTGGTTATTGATCTACCAGATCAAGAACGATGAACTCATCTTGTATTTGACGCGGACCGGCAGTCATTCGGATCTATTCGACTGATTTTCTAAACACATTCCCGCCCTACATGGGCGGGATTTTTTATGCCTTTTTCTTGGTGGAGATGTCGGCGGGAGTCCCGCTGAGGGCATTCAATGTGATCCAGAATGCCTCTTTGAGGTCGGGACGGAGGGCGTGATAACGCCCGAGGATCTCCCGCTCTTCGTCGGTGAGCGGCACGGCACCGGGCATCACCACCGCGCCGAGCTCATCGGTGCGGCCGAGAAGATAGTCAACGGAAACATTCAGCGCATTTGCAAGTTTTATCAAGGTACTTTCGTCCGGGAAAGTCCTGTTGTTTTCATAATCACTATACGATTGTTGGCTTATGCCGAGTAATTCTGCAAGCCGTTTTTGTGTTAAACCAGCTTCTTTGCGAGCTTCTCTTAAATTCTCCATAACCATCCTCAAAAAAAAGTATACAACGAATTTCGGTAAAACACTTGACATAACCGAATTTCTCGGTTATAATTGACATTGTATTACCGATTTATTCGGTAGTTCTTTATGAGGCACAACTCTCGGTGGCGACACATTTCCTTAAAGTCCGACGCTGCACCTAAGTGCGGGTCGGATGAGGAGGAGACATAAAGAAGCCCCGTAGGAAACCCACGGGGCACGGATGAGAGATATTCAGATCTTAATCATAGACTTCACTGCGGTGGCCGACTTCGAGGATCAGGATGACGACCTTTTCATCAAGGATCTCCGCGATCAGACGGTAGTCCCCGATGCGATAGCGCCATTGTCCCGCGCGATTGGCCGACAGAGCTTTTCCATGGCGGCGAGGATCGGTGCAACCATCTAAGTTCTTATGCACCCAACGCAGAATGAGCTCCGCGATAGATCTGTCCAATTTTAAGAGCTGCTTTTTTGCTCGCTCCGACCATTGCACGGTATAGCTCATAGATCGATCCCCAACTCTTTTGCAAGCTCTTCGGTGGAATACGTGGCAGGATCTTCGTCATATTCCGCTTTTGCCTCCCGGTAAGTCTGCAGGTCGAATTCGTCCTCGATGCGCTCCATAACTGTTCTCCGGATATATTCCGAGACAGATTCGCCGTATAGTTTTGCGAAAGACTTGATGAGCTCCCTTTCCCTTTCGGAAACTCTCAAAGATATCGACATGGTGGGTTCCTCCCTTTCTCCTTGTATTACCATTGTATTACAAGTTTGAAAATTTGTCAACCCTTTCATGCAAAAAAATCAACACTAAAAGGAAGATCTGTTGCCCGATGTATGCGACCTACATCTACCGGTAAGCCGCGGTCTGCGAAAAGTGCCCCTGCACACGGTGCGAATATAAAAATATCCCCGAGGGATCTCCCCAGGGAACG
>CANQJJ010000082.1 GCA_947624215.1 uncultured Clostridia bacterium | reverse complement strand
TCGGAGTTCTTTTGTCTACCTCATCGGCATAGCCTCTTTTGAACCACGCGACTATCGCGTGGTTTTCGTATAACCAAGAAACGGCGCGACCGATGCCGGTCACGCCGTTTTTCTTCTGTAAGGGGTATGGGGCCCGCGCATGAGCCACGGTGAGATGGATGGGCCGCGGCGGGTCATAAGGCCGCGCTGCGGCACGAAGGGGCTCAGCGGATGAAGTTGGTCCAATGGGAATGCTCGGACTGCGGCGCGGGTATCCCCTCCCGCTGCCTGCTTCGATGCACTTCAAGAGCCATGCCATGTTGCGGCCGAGGTTGCGCATTGTCTGCATGCCCTCGAGGTCTTTTTTGACCTCTGCGGGCGAATTGCCGTGTACCATGTTCCAATAGGTGGAGGTGACGACGGGCATTTCCGAGATGCCGAGGTGCTTGGCGACGGCGTCGAGCGCGGCCGTTGTCCCCGCACGCCGTGCAGAGGCGATGACCGCGGCGGGCTTGTGGGCGAAGACGGCCCCGTTCGCATAGAACATCCTGTCCATCGCCGAGAGCAGTCTCCCCGAGGGGTGGGCATAGTAGACGGGCGTGCCGAAGACGAACCCGTCGGCCCCCTCCGCCATTTCCAGCCAAGCGTTTACGGCGTCGTCGGAAAAGACGCACCTGCCCGTCTCCGCGCAACCGCCGCATGCGATACAGTCCTGCACGGGCCGCGCCCCGATCTGCAAGATCTCCGCGCCGACGCCCTCCTCTTCGAGCACGCGCGCGATCTCCGAGAGTGCGGTGAAGGTGCAGCCGTTTGCCCGCGGGCTGCCGTTGAACAACAAAACTTTCATAGGTTTCCCCCTCTTTCTTTTTTGATAAAATTATACCGCGTCCGGGCGGCGCTGTCAAGAGGGCGCGGGGTATTTCAGACCTGTTCGATGTGCCAGACCCACGTCTCCAAGTCGTGCAGTTTGGGGAGGAGCAGACCCGCGTGCATGAGCGTCGAGCCGTGCAATGTGAGGCCGAGTTCGCGGACATGGTACCGCTTGTTTTCGTCTAAGCCCTTCAAACGGAGCCGCCTGTTGTAGTCGGAGGGGATAAATCTTTCTACCATGCCGACGGCGTAGGCGCGCGTCTTGTCCTTGGAGACGGCGAGCTCTGCGAACACATTGCTCCCGAAGGGATCCGAGAGACGGTAGAGGTCGCCCCGCAGGATGAGGTCTTCTACCTCGCGGTATGCGATGATCTGCGCCTTCACGGCCTCCTTCTCCTCGGCGGAGAGTTTCCCGAGGTCGAGCTCGTAGCCCGTGGCCCCCAAGGAGGCGATGTGCCCGCGCGCCGAAAGAAGGGTCTCGCGCCCCGTCTGATGGTTGGGACTGGCAGAAACGTGACAGCTCATCGCGGACATGGGGTAGGCGTAAGAGGTCCCCCACTGGATCTTTGCCCGTTCGAAGGGGTCGGTGTCGTCGCTCGTCCAGAACTGCGGGAAGTAGTAGAGCATGCCCGCGTCGAAGCGGCCGCCCCCGCCCGAACAGCCCTCGAAGAAGACGCCGGGGAAGTTCTTTGCCAGCCGCTCGGCCAAGGCGTAGACGCCGAGCATGTAGCGGTGCGCGAATTCCCCCTCCCGTCCGCCGCTCTTTTCGCCGCAGAACTCCGTCAGGTGCCTGTTCATATCCCACTTCACATAGGAGATATCATGCAATTGCAATAATTTTGCCATGCAATTGTAGATGTAGTCCACGATCTCGGGGCGGGAGAGATCGAGCACATATTGGTCGCGGCTCTTGCAGCGGGGCGGGGTACCGACCGCCCAGCCGGGATGTGCGCGGAAGAGGTCGGAGTTTTCGGAGATCATCTCGGGCTCGAACCAGAGGCCGAACTTCATCCCCCGCTCTTTGCAATGCGCGATGACGGGGTCCAACCCGCCCGCGAGTTTTTCGCAGTTCACGTACCAATCGCCGAGGGCACGGTGGTCGTCAGAGCGGGCGCCGAACCAGCCGTCGTCGAGGACGAAGGTATCGATGCCGAGCGCCGCCGCCTCGTCGATGAGCTTCAAAAGGGCGGGCGTATCGAAGTCGAAGTAGGTCGCCTCCCAATTGTTGATGACGATCGGCCGCGGGGAAAAGACACGCTCGGGCGGCAGGATGTGGGTGCGGAAAAAGTCGGCATAGACGCGCGAGAGCCCACCCATGCCCGAGGAAGACCATGCGAGCATGGCCTGCGGCGCCGTGAACACCTCTCCCTTTTTCAGCCGCCACGAGAAGCCGAGGTCGTTGAGACCGCCCTGCACGCGGACGTCCGTCTGGCACCGCTCCGCCTCGAGGGCGAAGGAGCCGCTGTAGATGAGGCCGAAGCCATAGACGTCGCCGCTGTCCTCCGAGGCGTCTCTCCCCATGACGGCGAGGAAGGGATTCATCTGGTGCGAGGAGGCCCCGCGCGAGGATTCGATGCGGCAGAGCCCGTGTCCGAGGGCAGTTCGGCAGGGGATGCGCTCCGCAAGGTGCCGCCCGTGCAGGCGCAGGACGTCGTAGTCCCCCGCGGGCAGATCGAGGGAGAAGGAGAACACGCGCTCGAGCACGAGGTCCTCTCCCGCCTCTATTTCCGCATGCCGCACGAGCACGTCGCTGTCGTCGTTTACGGTGTAGAAGAGGGTCACGCGCACGTCGGCGAGCGTATCCCTGAGTTTGACGGCGAGCGTCTCCCCTCCCCGCACATGGGGAAGCCCCGCGGGCACGGCGTCCGAAGTGAGCTCGTAGCCCTCGTAGCGCAGGTTGGAGGCACGGCCCCCCTCCCGCACAAAGACGAGCGCGGGCCGCCTGAAATCGCCCTGCCCGTAGCAGCCGTACTCCTGCGGCTCGGTGTCGAGCGAAAAGGCGGGAGAAAGCGCGTCTGGCGGCTCAGGGGAAAAACTCAGAAAGCAGGGCGCGGCGAGAAAGGAAATGTCCTCGTCGGCGATGCGGCGGCCGAAGTAGAGGTGGAGAAGATACCCCGCCCCGTCGGCCTCGAAAACATAGCTGTAATTTGCGCCGCGAAGGTGAAAGCGGCGGCCGCTGACAGTGATCATCGTGCCTCCTTAAAAATAAGTGACGGTATAGCCGAGGCGCTTTTGACCCCCCGCAGGGAGGGTGAAAACGCCGCTCTTTTTGCAAAATTCCACGGGCTTTCCTGCCGTGTCGGGCAGGTTGCTCCACGGCTCGATACACAGCATTTTCGCGCCGCGCGGCCGCCAGAGGAGGAGGTTTTCAAAGCCCGCAAACCCCACTTCCGCGAGGGGACCGAGGGTGCGCGAGACGAGCGTCACGGAGCGGGACCGCACCCCCGAGAGGATGAACGTCTTCCCGTTCTCAAAGAAGTCGTCCGAGAGTTGGAGCACTTTGCCCCTACCCATGTCCGAGACAGACCCCGTCAGAAGGCCCTCTTCGTCGTGGCAGAGCGCCGAAAAATGTTCCTCCTCGGGGAAGATGAGCATGTGGTCTCCCGGCCGCTCGGTGAGGGCGTGGGAGAGGTGCCCGCCGCATGCAAAGGGCAGTTCCCCCGCGGGGGCGGAGACGTCGAATACGGTCTCGAGCATGTTGCCGCGAAGGGCATAGGTGATGTCGAGCACAAACTCGAAGGGATAGACCGCCCTCGTTTCGCCGTCCGAAGTGAGGCGGAAGGTGGCGCTGCCGGGGAGCACGCGCAGGGGGGTAAACATGCTGCGGCGCGCAAACCCGTGCCGCACGGAGGGGTAGAGCACATCCCCCACCCGCATCGCGCAGTTGCCCGCATAGGGAAAGAGCACGGGGGCATGCCCCGCCCAACTGCCGTTTTCGTTCTGCCAAAGCCGCTCGCGGCCGTGGTAGACGAGGCTCACGGGCTCGGCGCCGAGTTCGTCCACCGTCATGTGCATGTGTTCGTTGCTGAGGGTCACTTTTGCCATAATTCTATCACACCGCTGCCCCTTTCGGGGCAATTTTGAAATTTTTTGCGAATAATCATCCACCCGCATAGCGGGTGGTATTTCATTTTCGGGCATAGCCCTAATCGTTACAGGCAGCGCACAAGTG
>CANQJJ010000081.1 GCA_947624215.1 uncultured Clostridia bacterium | reverse complement strand
AACCTTGCATAATCTAACCTGTGTAACATCTGGTTGTATTTCCGTCCATGCTTACTTATCGCTTCACACTTCTTACCGCTAAAATCCAACCCTTCTATTACGATTGGCTTGCCTGCCCAGTAGGCATAGAAAATAAGGCATTTGATGATATTTAACATTTCATTCTTTGCCTTGTTGCCCATGCCATGATACTCTAATGTTATTCTTTCATGCACCTTAGCGATATTGCCATGCTTATCCGTTTCTACGATTGAAAGAAAACCGTTGTTAAAGTCTACCCCTATCGCTCCGTTGCTTGTGTCTTTCTTGACTTCAAACATAGCCGTAAACATTGCCTGCAAATACCACTTGTTTCCACGCCTAAGAATGCGGTAACTCATAGGCTGATACCCCTGCTCGGCACGCTTTAAAGCGTTTATCAGAAAGGAACGATTCTTTGACTTGAAAGTCAAGCCTGTCATTAAAATATGCTTGTCTTTGTTATCAACATGGTACTGCTTCTCTTTCGTAATCCGCAAGTCAAACGTGTCTGACGATTCATTGTAAATCAGCTTTATTATTTGGTTGCCATACGTCTTGCTTGCTTCACCTACATAATAGAAATTGCTGTCACGCTTTCTCACATAGGCATTCCACCAAGATTCATGGTTCTTAAAACCATTTTCCTGTAAGTGATATCCCTTATTTAAGAACGCCTTAGAGCCAAACGTAATCTTTGGCTTGATTGGATTGCCTAAATACTGTAAAATCCTGTTTCTCTCTGACTGCAATTTATACCTGTGGCGTTTTAAATTTCGGTACTTCTGTAAAGCAATGCAATCTATCGTGTTAATTTGCACGTCAGGCTTTAACTTTTCTATCTCATTCGTTAGTTTAGCTACCCTTGCTTCCAAGGCTTTTAGTCTATGCTCTTTTTCTTTGCGTCTACGCTCTTCCAATGACAAACACGCTTGCAATTTACCCCCAACCATGCCCGTAATTGCATTTTCCGTAGCCACTAAAATACCATACTCCGCTCTCATGTTCTTGCGATACTCATTGCTACGTATATCTACCCCATTTACTGCGTCATGCCATACCACGCGCACGAGATGATTGTAATGCATTGCAAACTCCTCAAAGTAATCTAACCTTGGAATCCTTGTTTCAAATGTAAAGCTTCTTTCCATTATATTAACACCCCCTATAATAACAGTTTTCTGTGCCAATAGCCCAAATTCAAATACCGCTCACCGCCAAGCCTTACGTCCAGTTTGCCTGCCCCTTCCGTAAGAGCGTCCATTTTCAAAGCGTGTGACTGCCCTATCACAATCGCGTCCGCCCTGTCCGGCGTAAATGATACCCCTTGCCTGCACAGGCGAACCGGCAACCTTGCGCAGAGCGTCGTCTTATCGCCGTACTGCTCTGGCTTCCAAAACAACAAACGTACAGAAACGGAAAAATCGCGCTCATTCCTACCCCATGCCACCACGTCCACGCCGCGCATGACCTCACCGCAATCTGAACCTGATACCCCAAGGTAAGCGTCCATGAAATAAAACGGCGCGCCGTCATACGTCAGGTAAGCGCGGTACAGGGCATAGCCGCCTGTCGTGGCAAACTCTATGACTACCGCCCCTATCCGCTCCCATGGGCGGCGTCCCGTCTTTGCGCGGGGGTAAATTCCTAACGCCTCTACCCCTTCTTTCGGCTTGGGTTGCTCGTGACGAATATCTATCCGGTCAGTCAGTACCTCTGCCGTCGTAAAGCCGTTCTTCTTTACGAAATAGACCATGCCTGATACCCCCTATAAGAGCAACGCCCGCCGCGCTTTCCCGTAATCGAACCCGACGCTCGTAACGTCCTTAATTGGGACATACGTCCGCCCATCTTCCTGACGCACAGGAAACGCTGGCTGTCTTAGGTCGCTCACGCCGGATACCCCAATAAACCTCGCATTCACAGGAAACGCTTCCGCCTTACGCAACCCCAAGGAATGCCTTGTCACGTCAAACTGATACCTCAGAAAGTAAACATCAAAATTATCCGATACCGTCGCGTCAATCACGACCGTATCCCCGCCCGCTTGACCAAAATTACAGCCCGACTGGCAGTCAAACGTCACCGTCCCGTTCTCAAGCCTCGCATTGAGCGGAAGTAGAATCTGCGTGCGGTGAAAAGGCACATCTCTTGCCGTAAACAGTGTGCATAGGGACACGTCCTCTCCGCATGCCCCTCTACACAGACACGCAAACCCGTTGCCTAAGTCAAAACTGTCCCAAAGTTCCCCGCCTATGCTGATTGGAACGCCCTCAATTGAATTTTCCTTTGGCGATTTGTCTACTACAAACATCTTTTTATCTCCTTTCTTGACCTAACAGCTATAAAAGCAACTGACGGCGCATATACGCCTGATTGCGATACCCCTCATTGCGAATCGTCACTATCGGCGTCCCACATGCCCCCAGCTTGAACACCATGTCACCCCAGCTTGACGTTACCCGCGCTGACTGCGGCGAAAGCCTTACCCCGCTCTTGTCTATCCTGCCGTCCATGTCGAGATTCACCTTCGGCATTCCAAGGAACGCCGTCATGTGTAAACCGTCGCCATTGATGAACCAGAAGTTCTCAATATCCAGCGCAAGCCATCTTGTCAACTGCGCCGCAAAGTCCGCGCTCCAAAACACCGCCCCAAAGCAAGTGGCGTACAGGCGCAAGCGCAGCCTGTCGCTCGGGGGAAGAAGCATACCCCAGACGGTGACGGCTACGCCGTCCACCCTACCCGTATCAAACAGAACTTTGCGCACGTCTGATTCCTCTATGTCAAACTCGATACCGTTATAAGTCACAACACCATACTCCTACGCAATCTATCTATGTTAAAACAACCCTGCCCAGTCACCTCATACACCGGAGTCGATACCCATGTCTGACCACCAGTACCACCGCTGACGCGTTTCTTTGTGCCTTTTGCTTTAAATGGCGCGCCGCCAAGCTTTCCAAACGGTCGCTGTGACACCATGCGCATACTCGTGAGAGAACAGGAATCTTCCGTCATATTCACGCCAAACCCGATACTGTCGAACGCCTCTCGGCGCAATTCCCGAAACTCTATGTCGAACATTGCCGTACCCTTACTGCTTCGGAACGCGTTGATACCCCAGAGGACGTAATCGGACAACAACTTATCCGTCTGCAACCAGATATCGGCATACCAGAATGGCACTTTGAACGCCTCTAAATACACTCTAAGGCAAACCATACCCCCTTGCTCTGGAAACATCACCGCCGTTATGCTACCCGCCACGTCGCCAAGCTTCGCCTTTGCGCGCTCTATGCGCGTTACCTTTGCCCATTCGTCAGTTCTTTCAGATTCCTCATACTGCCACGCGCGGTACTGCTCATCTACCTGTACCGCTAAGTAGTCTTGCGTGTAAAAAACCATATCCGATACCCCTCATAATAAAAGCTGTCGCTTTACTTGTCTTATTTCCGTTGGCGAGAGCAGGCATTTTGCGTCTACCCCAAGAGAGGGTTTGCCCTCTACCCTGCTTCCTACCACACGTATGTCACTCAACGCGAGCATGGCTTGGTTTCCAGACATGATACCCTCTATCCTGCTTGTCGACACCCGTTTGCCAAGCACGAAATTTGGGTCGCCCTCTACCCTTGCGCTTAATAATTCTATGCTATCTAAGTCCGTCATGCGATACCCCAAGATGAGCCTGCCGTCACACCACTCCGTATTCCCAGAGTACAGCACCTCTACGATGAAATCCCCAAACATACCCCCAAAACCGCTGTACGCTGTGACCGCCAAGAGCCGCCTTTTCTTGCCGTCAAAGGCGAGATTGGCGGCGGCGGTGAGCCTTGCATGGTAAAACGGGATACCCCTCACCGCCAAGAAGAAGCAAAGAAGCAAACGCCCCTCGGGTTGCTCGTCTGGAAGAACCATATACGCCGTATACTCCTTGGAAAGCATGCACCACTCCCAAATCGCCCTCTCGCCTTCGGGCTTTGACGTAACTGTGATGTCCAGAATTTTATCTGTGAATGACAAATAACGATACCCGTTTCGCATTGTGTAATGCTCATGCCAGAAAACCATCTTACCGTAATTGAGCCTCCCCTCTAATTAAGGTACTTACGATTGTACCTATTATACATAACATTGCAGTTCGTTATTCTCTTGCCAAGCAAGTTTGTACCATAACTTAGTAACAATGCCTTTCATTGCTATCCCCGCACTTAACATACTCTAAGTCTCACTTTCGAGATGTGATAC
>CANQJJ010000080.1 GCA_947624215.1 uncultured Clostridia bacterium | reverse complement strand
GAATGCGTAATCGTAAAGCGAATATTTTTTCCCTTTGGGACTTTTTTTCGGGAGCGTTATTTCTGTTTCTTTTCCATTGTATCCCAACAGATAACACTCCTCGCCTTCCTCATAGAAGTTAAACCCTTCGTCGGTTACCGTTTGGAAACCTTCTTCCTCTCCTGTGTAGACGTGCCTTGCGTTTTGGGCTACACATCCATATTCTTCTGTCTCCGGCTCTATCGGCAGCTGAGAATGATTCCAAACTTCGATGAGTTTATAGCAATCCTTGAACGCAGCCTCTCCGATCAAGGTCACGCTGTCGGGAATTTTTATGCTTGTCAGTCCGTTACAACCATAGAACGCCCCTTGCCCGATCGAGGTCACACTGTTGGGAATCTCAATGCTCGTCAGACCACCGCAACCCGAAAACGCATAATCTCCGATCGAGGTCACACTGTCGGGGATCACTACGCTCGTCAGCCCGCTACAACCATAGAATGCCCCATATCCAATTGAGGTCACACTGTCGGGAATCACCACGCTCGTCAACCCTTTGCGGTATTGAAACACATTCCATCCAATCGCAGTCACGCTCTTGCCTTGATAGCCATACGGAATGACAAGTTCAAGGGTCTCCACGCCGTCCAAGGCAGTGCCGATGCCCGTCACGGTGTAGGTATCCGTGCTCTCATCCAATCTAAATGTAAGGCCATCGGTAAATTCCCACCTTGCGCCACAGCCGGAACACACGTTTTCGGCGGTGTAACTGTGGACATGGGTAGAGGGTTTTTCCTCTCCGCCCTGTTCGCCGGGATTTGTCGTTTCGCCCGGGTTGTCATTCCCGCCACCCGCATCAAGTATCCCGCATGCGGAAAGGCCGAGGCACAAGCACACTGCGGTCATGAGCGTGAGCAGAATGACCCAAATTTTTTTGTTCATAGCTTACCTCCTAAAAAAATAGTAAAAAATAAGGACGCCTCAATATGAGACGCCCGCAAAGAGTATCCCATATTGTTGCGACACAAATGAAATTTCCCCGGATTTTCGTAAACGGAAAAATTGGATACACCTATGCTTAGGTTGTAGCCATTTACGAAAATCTTATTCACTTGTGTCGCATTTTCAGTATACCACGTTTCAAGGCACTTTGCAAGCGTTTTGCAAATTTTCTGTTTCTTTTGTGTAGCGGGAACTTGATCTCGTCTCCGTTGTAAAAAAGATCCGCCCCGCGCTTGCCCCTTCAGGATAACGATGAGGCCGCGCTTGCCCCTTTTTGGGGGACGATGAGGCCGCGCTTGCCCCCTCCATGGGAGGGGGGTAGGGGGGTGGGGTGGCGACGGAGCCCATGCAAAGCTCCTCATTCCGAACCCGCGTAGCGGGTGAGTGAATCTTGAGCGACCAAGTGCAATGAAAACATCAGCATTGGCTGATGAGGAACGCTTATGCCTTTTCGCTCAAGATACGCTCGGGCTTACACCCTCGGTATGAGGTCGGACTTCGTATGAGGGGATACACTCAGCCCCTTATGGGGCTTCGGTATGACGCGCTTACCACAACGCAGACTTCATTTGTGGGTACCATGTCCGCGCCCAAGCCCGTGTGAACGCGGCTCCCCCACCGAGGGAAAAATCTGCGCCCAAAAACATATGTCGGCATATGTGCTTTTCTGCAAATTGACATAAAATCCCCCACCCATGTCCGAGAACACATATGTCCTTCGCGTCAAAACCCCCTAAGCCCGGCAAGGCAAGGCCTCGCCGCCCCTTCTTACACAGCCGCCCCTCCTTATAGGTCCGTCCCCTTCTTATACAGCCGCCCTTCTTTATAGAGCCCCCTTACAGAAGCCGCAAATCCCTTACACAAAAAAATCGGCACCGTTTCAGTGCCGATCCTTATGACGTTTTTCATGGCGCTCCGTGCGCTTTTCTTCCTCTTCGAGGCGTTTTTTCTCCCTCTGCCGCAAAATGACGGCCACGAGGCTCAAAACGGCTCCGATCCCGATCGCGATGGCGCCATAGTATTCGGGAACATCCACGATGAACGAAAGCACGATGAATACGATGCCCGCGAGGAGAAATATCCACGCAAGAGCGAGCAAGATATACTTCGCATTCATTGCTTATTCCTCGTGCGACTTGATTTCCACGTTATACTTCTTGCTGTCCTTGGGCGTGGCCGCGCGGACGATAGTGCGGAGCGCCTTCGCGATCTTGCCCTGCTTGCCGATGACCTTACCCATGTCCGAATCGGCGAGCAAAACGGTGACGTTGATGGCGTCCTCCGTCTCCTCGACGTTGCACTCCACCTTGTCCTTTTCCTCGGCAAATTGCAACACGATATACTTGATCAGATCCAACATGACGGTTTTTCCTCCTTTTTCCGGACGGCTCCCGTGCTCCCCTTTGCCGCACATGGCGCGGGGACACGCGGGAACTTTTTTGTTTGCGCCAATTTTGTTTACGCCAAACCTCTGCGCGCATCCGTCCCTCTCAGGTTGCCCGGGCACGCGCAAGAATATTTACCGCGGCACAAAAATTACTTCTTCTTTCTCTTACCCTTAGTCTTGGAAGGCGAGAGTTTGTCGCTCTTTTCGAGCGCGCCCGTCTTCACAAGCAGGCTCTTGACGGTCTCGGTGGGCTGAACACCCTTTGCGAGCCACTCCTTGGCCTTCTCGACGTCCACTTCGAGCGTGACGGGGTTGGACTTGGGATCGTAGAAGCCGATCTTCTCGATGTACTCACCCGTTGCGGCCTTGCGCGCATCCACGACGACGATACGGTAGACGGGGGACTTCTTGTCGCCCATTCTCACCAATCTCATTTTTACCATTGTTTGTTACCTCCTGAATATTCACGAAATTTGTCTTTGCAAATTTTGTTGCCTTGTTTTAGAATAGCCTGCTTTCGATCCGGCGGCGCGCTTTTTCGAAGCCCTGACCTCGGACATGGTACCCGCAGATCCGCTCAGAACGGCAATCTCCGCTTTCCGCTCTTCATCTGCCGCATGAGGAGTTTTGTCTGCTCGAACTGTTTCAGAAGCTGGTTGACTTCCTGCAACGTCGTGCCCGAGCCGAGTGCGATGCGCTTCTTGCGGGAGTAGTTGAGGATCTGGGGATTGTCGCGCTCCTTGGGCGTCATGGAGAGGATGATGGCACGGATGCGTTCGAGCCGCTTCTCGTCGATGTCCCCTTCCTTGATCTTGAGCTTTCCCGTCCCGGGGAGCATACTCATGAGCGCACCCGCACCGCCCATCTTTTTGAGTGTTTCGAACTGCGTCAGGTAGTCGCCGAGGGTGAAGGAATTCTCGCGCATCTTGCGCTCCATCTCCTTGGCCTGCTGTTCGGTGACGGCCTCCTGCGCACGTTCGATGAGCGAAAGCACGTCACCCATGCCCAAGATACGGCTCGCCATACGGTCGGGATAGAAGGGTTCAAGGTCGGTGAGCTTCTCCCCCACGCCGATGAATTTGATGGGCTTGCCCGTCACCGCCTTAATGGAGAGGCATGCGCCGCCGCGGGTGTCGCCGTCGAGCTTGGT
The DNA here is from genome assembly GCA_947624215.1 of uncultured Clostridia bacterium. Lineage (GTDB taxonomy): Bacteria > Bacillota > Clostridia > Christensenellales > Borkfalkiaceae > Gallimonas. The sequence continues at coordinate 757 of CANQJJ010000080.1, read as the reverse complement.
GAGGATGACGCCCGTCACGTTCAGCCGCGCGTTGAAGGTCTCGGCCACGTTGACCGCGTCCTGCCCCGTCATGGCGTCCACCGTGAGCAAGATCTCGGTGACCTCCACGGCCTTGGTGATATTTTCCAGCTCGGCCATGAGCCTTTCGTCGATGTGGAGACGACCCGCCGTATCGATGACCACGGTGTCGAAGCCCATCTTTTTGGCGTAATCAACGGCCTCGCGCGCCGTCTTGACAGGGTCTTGCGTGCCCCGGTCGAACACTTCGGCCCCCGCCTTGCCCCCCACGACTTTGAGCTGGTCGATGGCCGCGGGACGGTAGATGTCCCCCGCGACGAGGAGGGGCTTTTTGCCCTGTTTTTTGAGCTGGACGGCGAGTTTCGCGCACATCGTCGTCTTACCGGCGCCCTGGAGGCCGCACATCATGATGACCGTGGGCGGCTTGGGGGAGACCTCGAGCTTGGCGTTGCCCGAACCCATCAGCGCGATGAGCTCGTCGTTGACGATCTTGATGACCTGCTGGGCGGGGTTCAAGCTCTCCAAAACCTGCTGGCCGACTGCCTTCTCGGAGACCTCGGCGATGAAGTTCTTGACGACTTTGAGGTTGACGTCTGCCTCCAAGAGGGCGACGCGCACCTCGCGCATGGCGGTCTTGATCTCGAGCTCGGTGAGTTTCCCGCGCTTTGTGAGTTTGGAAAAGATATGGTTGAGGCGCTCGGAGAGCGATTCGAAAAGTGCCATTTAATCCTCCTCGTCG
>CANQJJ010000079.1 GCA_947624215.1 uncultured Clostridia bacterium | reverse complement strand
TGTCTTGCGCTCTTTCTCTCGCAAAAATCCTCAGAAAATCTTCCCGCTTTTTACTTGACTTTTATTTGCAGGTCTTTCCATTGTATTATAACATATTTTCCACCCGATTGCAAGAGTTTCGCGCTTCTTTTCCGCCTTTCCGCGCTTTAACGCCTTCTTACATATTTTCCCAAAAAATTTTCGGAAATGCGTTTGATATTTTATCGTTCTCGTTTATAATATAAAGGAAAAAAATAACGGAGGCATCTCATATGAATATCAAACCCCTTTTCGACAAAGTCGTTGTAGAAGCGGTCGACGTCGAAGAAAAGACCAAGAGCGGCTTTATCCTTCCCTCCTCGGCACAGGAAAAGCCCCAGACGTGCGTTGTCGTTGCAGTCGGCCCCGGCGGCGTTGTAGACGGGAAAGAAGTCACGATGCAGGTCAAAGTCGGCGACAAAGTGCTCTGCTCCAAATATGCAGGCACCGAGTTCAAGGTAGACGGCAAGGAATTCACCATCATCAAGCAGAGTGATATCCTCGCCATCGTCGAGTAAAAACATCAATTCAGGAAAGGAGATAAATCATTATGGCGAAACAGATCAAATACGGAGACGAAGCAAGAAAGGCATTGGAGACGGGCGTCAACGCCCTCGCCGATACAGTCAAGATCACCCTCGGGCCCAAGGGCCGCAATGTTGTGCTCGACAAGAAATTCGGCGCTCCCCTCATCACCAACGACGGCGTGACCATCGCAAAAGAGATCGAGCTTCCCGATCCCTTTGAGAACATGGGCGCACAGCTCGTGAAAGAGGTCTCCACGAAGACCAACGACGTCGCAGGAGACGGCACCACCACCGCCGTGTTGCTCGCACAGGCCATCGTGCGCGAAGGGCTCAAAAACCTTGCCGCGGGCGCCAACCCCATCATCCTCAAAAAGGGCATCGACAAGGCGGTCGCAGAGGCCGTTGCGCACATCAAGTCCATCTCCAAGACGGTGGACGGGAAGAAGGCCATTTCGCAGGTCGCTTCCATCTCCGCGGGAGACGAGAACGTGGGCGAGCTCATCGCCAAGGCCATGGAGATCGTCGGCAAGGACGGCGTCATCACCGTGGAAGAGGGCAAATCCATGACGACCGAACTCACCACCGTGGAAGGCATGCAGTTCGACCGCGGCTACGCTTCCGCCTACATGGCGACCAACCTCGACAAGATGGAAGCCGTACTCGACTCTCCCTACATCCTCATCACGGACAAGAAGATCTCCAACCTCCAGGAGATCCTCCCCATTGTCGAACCGCTCGCACAGCAGGGCGCGCGTCTGCTCATCATTGCAGAGGACGTCGAGGGCGACGCTCTTGCGGCGCTCATCGTCAACAAGCTCAAGGGCGTATTCAACTGCGTCGCCGTCAAGGCTCCCGGTTTCGGTGACAGAAGGAAGGCTATGCTCGAAGACATCGCAGCTCTCACGGGCGGCACTGTGATCACCTCCGATCTCGGCTATGAGTTCAAGGACGTCACGCCCGACATGCTCGGCAGAGCCAACCAGGTGAAGGTCGACAAGGACAACACGACCATCATCGACGGCGCAGGCGACAAGGACACCATCAAAGCGCGCGTTGCATCCATCAAGGCCCAGATCGAGGTCACGACCTCCGATTACGACAGAGAGAAATTGCAGGAACGCCTTGCGAAACTCGCGGGCGGCGTAGCGGTCATCAACGTCGGCGCGGCGACCGAAGTCGAGATGAAGGAGAAGAAGCTCCGTATCGACGACGCTCTCGCGGCGACCCGTGCGGCTGTCGAAGAGGGCTACGTCCCCGGCGGCGGCGTGGCGCTCCTTTCCTGCATCCCCGTGCTCACCAAGCTCGTCAAGTCGCTCGAGGGCGATGAGAAGACGGGTGCGGCCATCATTCTGAAAGCCTGCGAAGAGCCCGTGCGCCAAATCGCAAAGAATGCCGGTGTGGATGGGAGCGTGGTCGTCGACAAGATCCTCTCCGCCAAGAAGCAGAACTATGGCTTTGACGCACTCAAAAATGTCTATTCCGATATGGTCGAGAGCGGCATCATCGACCCCACCAAGGTCACGCGCTCGGTATTGCAGAACGCCGCCTCTGTGGCTTCGACGCTTCTCACGACGGAATCCATCGTCACAGACATCCCCACCCCGCCCGCGGCTCCCGCGGCACCTGCCGGCGGCATGGACGGAATGTATTAAAACACTGAGATCGGGGCTTTATGCCCCGATTTTTGATGGCGAAACATCGGGCGCGCACCCATTTTACCTGTTATAAGTGCCGCGCGATGTGGCCCCCGCTTCTTCAAAACAGCCCGAAGCAATGCTTCGGGCTACTTTATGTTTCCGAGGTCTTACAGAAAAAACTTGACATTCTATCCCTCCTGTTTTATAATAGATTTCATGAAAGAAAAAATATATCAAACAGTCTTCGTAGACTGTTTCAACACAATCGTTTTGAGGACTACTTCGGCAAAAGATGTGCTGTTCGCATGGAGCAGTGCACTCGGGGAGCGATACGACCACCATCCCGCCTACTTCTATTACGCTTTCCTTTCGGCCCAGCGTACCCTTTCATCCCGCGGGTTCTTTCGCAACGGGGAGGCAGAATTTACCTTCCGCGAAATCTCCGACCGCATTTGCAGACAACTCGGCGATGTTGATGCCACGCACTTTTATGAAGAAGCCCTTTCCCTCTATATTGAGGCGGAACAGTCCTTCCACGCCCCCAATGAAGCACTGTGCCAAAAGCTATCTGCGCTGAAAAAGCAGGGATGCAAACTATATCTCCTTTCAGACTTTTACTGCGGAAAGGCGGTCGTCTACAAATTCCTGCAAAACGCAGGGATAGACTTTTTTGACGACATCTTTGTCTCCTGCGACTTTGGCTGTTCCAAGCGCTCAGGCACGCTCTATCGTCACGCCTTAAAACAAACGGGTGCAAAACGTAGCCAAACACTCATGATTGGCGACAACCGTTTTTCAGACCGCCTTATGGCCCGACTGAACGGGCTACACGCCGAAGACCCGCTTACTCGTCCACCCGTAATGAGCGAGACGCTCAAAAATGAACTCAAAAAGAGTACATGTGAGCGCAAATACGACGAGATCTTCTCAGCCCATGGCAATAAATACAATTATTCCAACTACGCTTTCACCCTGTATTTATTCACCAAGCGTCTCTTCGAACGTTTCTCCGCTTCGGGCAGTAAACATCTTTTCTTCTGCTCGCGGGAGGGACAGTTCATGAAAAAGCTGTTCGACGCCTATTGCGCTTATCACGGTCATGAAGTAGACACGCGCTACCTCTACATCAGCCGCAATTCCGTCGCCGCACTCAGGCCGCTTGAAGAAGAGAACTTCGAATATGTGCAACAGACCTATCCCATCGCAAGCACTTCTTGTTTCCTTAAAAGCATTTCGTTTAGCAAGGAGCAGATTGAAGAGGTCCTTACGCACCTAAAAAAAGACCCGGATCGCCGCAAGCTGGGTTATTACCACTCGAAAACGTATCGGACGCTCCTCGATGATGAAGTTTTTCGCCGCATCTACGGAGAAAATCAACGCAGGAATGTAGCCGCATTTACAAAATATATGGAGAGTTTCGGCGTTGATTTTAGGCAAGACGGGCTTGTGCTTGTTGATGTCGGATGGCGCGGCGGCGTGCAGTATTACCTTGAACGCTTCTATGGAGAAAGCGTCAAGATCCACGGATACTACATAGGGCTCTCAAAAGCTAACCCGACCAAAGAAGGCTTGCTTTGGACCAAAGCCAAGGAAAAGCGCACGGGGAACACACTCTTCCACCACCGCATCCTCGACTATGAACAAATTCTGCGCGCCGACCATAACCGCGTGGCAGGCTACAAGCTCGACGGCGACGGGGCCAAGGTGGTATTCGGAACGGAGCTTGACCACCATAAACTCTATGAGGAATTCATCCGTCCCATGCAAGAACAAATCTACGAGAACTTTCTGCGCATCATGGAAGTGGACCGCGAACACGCAGGATTTTCTTATACTGCATGCAAATATTTCCACAAGATGATGGTGCATATCTCTAAGGAGGACGTCGCATGGTTACAACTCTGCGAAGATACACACTATGACTACTTCGGGAACATCGGCGTCGTATTTAAGCGGTTCGGCCACACACTCGTACGGCTTTATCATGGCGCGCAGAATTTTTGGTTTAGGATAAAGGCGCGAATAGTGCTCCCTCATCGGTACAAAAAGAAAATGCTTTAACCTTCTTACACAAAGTAAATTCCCCTTATAAACGACAAGCCGACACATTTTTGTGTCGGCTTGATTTTTTGGCATTACTTCTTTCCGAACAATCTCTT
>CANQJJ010000078.1 GCA_947624215.1 uncultured Clostridia bacterium | reverse complement strand
GGTGACGTGACTTGAACACGCGACCTCTTGGTCCCTAACCAAGCGCGCTACCAAACTGCGCTACACCTCAATATATGACCTTTCGGCCTTGGATCTTGCCCTGCCGCGGTCCGCCCGTGCTTTCCCGCCGCACAACAAGAGCATATCCTATTATATAGATTATTCCGAAAGTGTCAAGCGTTTTTCGCCATCCGATAAAATTTTTTCCCATTTTTATTTTATCCCGCCTCTCCGCTCGATTCCAGCAATTCGCAGTCGTGCAGAGTGGGGTCGAACGTACTCTCGCTCGGGTACACGAACCGTTCGTCCAATTCAAACTCCGCAGGCAAAGAGGTGGGGGAAGAGCCCGTGATGCGCTTGAAGATCCTGTTGAAATTCCGCACCGTTCCAAAGCCGCACAGGTCTGCGATCTCGGTCATGGGTAGCCCCTTTTCGGTCTTTATCAGCTTGATCGCCTGTTTCGTGCGCACGAAAGAGAGATAGGAATGAAAGGGGATCCCCGTCTGTTTGTGAAAGTACCGCGAGAAATATCCCTCGCTCATGCCCATGAATGCAGCCGCGTCCGAGAAGGTATAATACCGCATCTTTTCGCTCGCCTCTTCGAGTAGCTGCATCAGTCTTCTCGTCGCTTCGTCCGTCGTCTTGCGCGGACCCAATTTCTCTTCCCGGTAGATACGCGACATCAGCGAGATGAGCACCCCGGCCGCCTCCCCGCCAAAGAAGGGCGCCCGCGCGAGCAGGATGTCTCTCAGCTGTGCATAGACGGCGGGGATGGGGTAGTTCCCCGTGAGCTTGGGCGTGGCAGGGCAGAGGTCCCCGAGATAGGGTTTCAGGATATCGTAGTCAAAAATGATTACGATGAGCACCGTCTCGGGGTCCCGCGCGCGCATGGAGTGCACCTGCCCGCTGTCCACATACAGGAGCTCCCCGTCCGTGAGAGCATGGTTTTTCCCGCCGCAATAGATGTCGATGCTGCCATGCTCGACATATAAGAGTTCGCAGTCGGAATGCCAGTGGATGAGGTTGTGCGAGTTTTTATACTTGCCCACCCAGACCTTGACGTGCTCCGCATATTCCCAAACTTCGCGCTGTGCGATCATGGTTTTATTATACACGGGCGGCGGGGAGATGTCAAGCGATGTCAATAAATGTCCATCATACGGCAATAAAATACTTGCAGACGGCCTCCAAGCTATGTTACAATAGAATTACATCCGACAGACGGAGATAAGCTACGCCTATTCATTCCCCCTTATAAACGAACGGCGAGGCGGCGTAAGCTGCTTCGTCGTTCGTATTTTTATGTATTTTCACGGAGGCCGACATGATTTTTTCTGCCATAGACAGGCTGATCGGGTATGCCGAGGCCCATCTCGCGCTCCCCGCACGCGACAAGATCTATGCGCGCAACACCTTGCTCATGCTGCTCGGGGCCGCGGGCTATGAGCGCAGCGGCGCGGAGTATGCGGGCGAGCCGGTCTCCGAGCTCCTCGCGGACCTCATTTCCTCCGCCGTCGGGGAGGGGCTCGTCTCAGAGGAGGAAGCCGAGCGCACGGCCGATGCGGTCATGGGTGCTCTGATGCTCCCGCCCTCCGCAGTCGAAGCGAAATTTTCCGAGCTCTACGAGCGCTCTCCCGCCGCGGCGACGGAGTGGCTCTATGATTATTCCGTCAAGGCCGATTACGTCAAGAAGCAAAAGCTCGACGCCAATCCGCGCTTCACGGGAAAGAACGGGCTCATCGTGACCGTCAACAAGGCCAAGCCCGAATTCCGCGATCCCAAGCGGGCCGTGAGCGGCAACAGCGTGAAGGGCGGCTACCCGAAATGTTCCATCTGCCGCGAAAACGAGGGGTACCATGCCCGCGCCAAGCGCACGCTCCGCACTGTCTCCATGACTTTCGGGGACGAGAAATGGTTCTGGCAATTTTCACCTTACGGCTACTTCCGCCAGCATGGCATCGCCGTCAATGAGCGCCACATCCCCATGCACGTCGACGCGGAGACCTTCTACCGCCTCATGGATTTTGTAGACTGTTTCCCGCACTATTTCATCGGGTGCAACGCCCCGCTTCCGCGCATCGGAGGGAGCGTTCTGGCACACGATCATTTTCAAGGCGGTGGGGAACGCCTTCCGCTCTTCCATGCTTCCGTCAAGATCGGGCTGCATTACGACGGCTACACTGCCTCGGCGGGCGTGCTCGATTGGTTCGGGACTGCGATCCGCGTCACGGGCGAAGACCGCGCCGAGGTCGCGGCTCTGTCCGAGATCATCCGAAAGGGCTGGGTCTCTTATCGGGACGAAGCGCGCGGTCTCATCCCCGAAGACAGCGAAGGGGCACACCATGCCGTGAGTCCGACCGTTGTAAAGACGGAAAATGGCTACGAGATGCACCTCATCCTCCGCAGCAATATCACCTCCGAACAATACCCCGACGGCGTCTTCCATGCCCATCCCGAGTTCCACATCATCAAAAAGGAGTCCATCGGGCTCATCGAGGCGCAGGGATTGTTCATTCTCCCAGGCCGTCTCGAACAGCAGCTCGGGGAGGTCAAGAAGGCCCTGATCGCAGGCATGCTCCCCTCCGAGCTCGCCGACTTCCAACTTGTCTACGATGAGATCGCCGCAAAGGGGAGACTGCGCGACGATGCCGAAGCCGAGGCGATGATGCGGGAAGAGCTCGCAAGTATCTGTGAACGCATCCTGCAAAATACGGCTGTCTTTGCGACGGCCGAAGACACCGCAAAATTCTTAAAGGAGCTCGGATTCCATGCTTGACACCAAAGACTATACTTACCGCGTCTCCGCGGCCGGGCGCGTCAACCTCATCGGCGAGCACGTCGACTACTGCGGCGGGAAGGTCATGCCCTGTGCGCTCGGGCTGAAAAATACCGTCTACGTCCGTCCCAACGGCACCGATCTTCTCAACCTCGCATGGACGGATCTCCCCGATAAGGTCACTCTCGACCTCAACAACCTGCGGAATTATCGCACCCTCAAGCATGCCAAGTATCACGCGGGCTGTGCCGCATTTTGGCGCGAAGCAGGGCACCGTGTCGTGGGTTGCGATCTTTTGATGGACTGCACCGTGCCCTTCGGGAGCGGGCTCTCGTCGTCGGCGGCCATCGAGGTATCGACGATCGTCGCGCTTGCCGTGGCGGCGGGGGAGCCGTACGACCCCGTCGAGGTGGCCCTCGTGGCACAGCGTGCGGAGCATGAATATGCGGGCGTGAACTGCGGCATCATGGACCAATTCGCCTCCGCAAACGGCAGGGCGGGCCACGCGATCCTGCTCGATTGCAACACGCTCGCGCATGAGTTCATCCCCGTCGCACTCGGGGACTGCGTGCTCGTCATCGCCGACTGCAAGAAGCCGCACAGCCTCGTCGGGAGCAAATACAACGAGCGCCGCGCAGAGGTGGAGACCGCCCTCGGGATGCTGCAAAAGCACCTGCCGGGCATCACCTGCCTTGCCGACGTCAAGCCGTATGAGCTCGAGGAATACAGAAAGGTCCTGCCGCCCGTCATCCACAGGCGCGCCAAGCATGTGGTGGAGGAGTGCGAGCGCGTGCGTTTGGCCGCCGAGGCCATGCGCAAGGGGACCATGTCCAAATTTGGAGAACTTCTCACCGCGTCGCATAGGTCGCTCTCCGCGTTATATGAGGTCACGGGCAGAGAGCTCGACGCTCTTGCCGAGGCCGCGCAAGACCACCGCGGCTGTCTCGGTTCCCGCATGACGGGCGCGGGCTTCGGCGGATGCACCGTCTCCCTCGTCAGGCGCGAAGAGGAAGAGGACTTCAAGGCGTGGGTGTCGGAGCGCTATCATGCCAAGACGGGTTATACGGCCGAATTCTATCCCGCAGAGCTCGCCGACGGCATCACCGTTGAGAAACTTTGACGTAAAATGCCCATACCATGTCCAAGGTAAGGCGTTACATAATGAAAAATCGGGAGGAAAACAGCATGCAGGTACTTGTCACGGGAGGTGCGGGTTACATCGGCTCGCACACGGTTTTGGAGCTCTTGGAGCGCGGCTACGACGTCATCGTCGTCGACAATCTCAGCAATTCCGTGCGGGAGGCGTTGCGCAGGGTGGAAAAGCTGACGGGCCGCAAAGTGATCTTCTATGAGAACGACGTCCGCGACCGCGCCGCCTTGGAGCTCATCTTCACGGCGCACCAAATCGATTGGGTCATCCACTTTGCGGGGCTCAAATGCGTGCCCGAGAGCGTGAGAAAGCCCGTCGAGTATTACGACAACAATCTGAATTCCACCATCGTGCTCCTCGAGACGATGCAAAAATTCGGCGTGAAGAAGATCGTCTTCTCCTCCTCGGCCACGGTCTACGGCGACCCCGCCGAGCTTCCCCTCAGGGAGACCTCCCCGCTCAACCCGACGACCAATCCCTACGGCGCGACCAAGGTCATGCAGGAGAACATTTTGCGCGACGTCTACACCTCGGATCGGGAGTGGACGGTGGCGCTCCTGCGCTATTTCAATCCTATTGGCGCGCACGAGAGCGGCATGATCGGCGAAGACCCCAAGGGCATCCCCAACAATCTCATGCCCTACGTCGCACAGGTCGCGAGCGGCAAGCTCGAGCGGGTGAACGTGTTCGGCACCGACTATCCCACCCCCGACGGCACGGGCGTGCGCGACTACATCCACGTCGTCGACCTCGCCAAGGGGCACATCGCGGCCATCGAGAAGCTGACGGCGCCCGGGGTGTATGTCTACAACTTGGGCACGGGCATCGGATACAGCGTGCTCGAGATGGTGAAGGCCTTCTCCAAGGCGTGCGGAAGGGAGCTTCCCTACGTCGTCGGGCCCCGCCGTGCGGGCGACATCGCCACCTGCTATGCCTCGGCCGAAAAGGCGGAAAAGGAGCTCGGCTGGAGGGCGGAATACGACCTCGAAAAGATGTGCCGCGACCATTGGAATTGGCAGAAAAACAACCCCAACGGCTACGGGGGCTGAGGCGCACCGCCAAGGCAGTGTATACAAAATAAAATGAAAATGAGATCCTCTGCCGCGGACATGGGTAGGGGATCTTTTATGTTAAGTCCATCCTCCGCCGTTTTTTCAGGCCGCGAGGTCGTCGGGGAAAAGGCGTGAAGGACGCACGGAAAAA
>CANQJJ010000077.1 GCA_947624215.1 uncultured Clostridia bacterium | reverse complement strand
GCTTGGATTGGCCTCGTTTGGAATGACGCTCAGTAGAGCCCTGTTGCGGACATGGTACCCTCGATTGAGGTCCGAGCCCTTGCCTTCCCCCTTGGGAAAGGTGCCCCGTGAGGGGCGGATGAGGTGGCGACGAGAACCCCTCTGTCACGCAAAGGCGGCGTGACATCTCCCCTTACAGGGGCGACGAGAACCCCTCTGTCACGCAAGGGCGGCGTGACATCTCCCCTTACAGGGGCGACGAGAACCCCTCTGCCACGCAAGGGCGGCGTGACATCTCCCCTTACAGGGGCGACGAGAACATAACCAAAACCCCCTCGGTGGCCCGAGGGGGTAACTTTTTGGCGTAATTTTTATAGTGTTCCTATTCGTGTTCCGTCCCGAGGCTCATGCCTTGGTGAACGTCTCCGCCGCGCCTTGGAGCGTGAGGGTGAGCGTGCCGCCTTCCACGGTGAGAAGGTAGGCAACATACCGGGACGAGCCCTTCTCCGCGGGGAGATAGACGTAGATATCCGCCGCGCCCGCGTCCGCATTGTAGGCGGCCACAACTTCCAGCTTTTCGCCGTCCAGTGTGACGCTGTTTTGGGCCACGGCAAGCGTTCCGCGTTCTCCCGTATAAGTGCCCGTAAATCCCGCAAGGTCCACGACGGGGAAGAAGCAGTTGGAGGAATCGCTGCCCTGTCCCGCGAGGAACATGTTCGTCTCGAGGTTGTAGTAGAGGTGCGTCGTCTGTGTCCCGACGGTGACGTCGAAGAAGAAGTCGTGCTGGTTGGGCGTGCCCTCGCTCTTTGCGGCCATGATCGTCGCAGCCTTGCCGCCGAGGGTGACGGTGCCGTCGGCCCCGACGACGAGATCGCCGCGCGTGCCGTTGTGCCATGTGCCGACGAGGGCGGGGAAATACTGCTTGCCGTCCGCAGTCGTCCGCGCCTCGGCCGTGTAGTAGACGGAGACGGTGGTGTTGTCCTCCATCTTGATTTTGAGCTGGGGACCCGTGAGCTCCGTGAGCTTTCCGTTTACCTTGACGGCCGCCACCTTATAGCCCGTCTTGGCGGTGATCGTGACCGTCGCCTCGTCGCCCTGTGCAAAGAGTTCGGAGGGGACCGTGACCTTGCCCATGAAGGCGGGGATGTCATTGCCGAGCGTTACGGAGAGCACCTTCTGCGAGAGGTCCTTCTTTGCGAGCGTGAAGCCCACTTCGCCGCCCGCGCCCGTGTTGTCCTTGATGATAAAGGTATACACGCACCCCGCGAACACCTTGAACTCGCTGTGGAGCTTGAGCCCTTCGCCGCCGTACCATGCGATCCGCGTGCTACCCTCCACCCATGGCTGGATGTCGAGGCTCAGATAGAGATTTTCATATTCCGACGTGAGGAGATACGTCCCGTCCTCCGCCGCGGTGTATTGGAAGTAGTAGGAGGTCGTGCCCTTGGCCGCAACGGTCACATCTCCCTCGAGCGAGGTGAGAAGGTAGGGGCTCGCCACGGTGCCGACGCCCTCCCAGCGGCTGTCGGGAGTGCCCGCGTCCTCTCTCGGCACGAGGGTGACGGTGGCGCGGGGGGAATCTGCCGTGAGCGTGGGGGAAGTGAAGGTGTATTCCGCCATGAGATCGCCCGTGATCTCCACGGTGTACGTCCCCGCGGCAATGGTAAACTGCACCGTGCTGCCGATGATGGGGGACTTGGGCTCCGTCTTGGTGCCGTCTTCGGCGACGAGCGTGACTTTGAGCCCCGTGACGCGGCTGCTGTCCACGCCCGCGATGGTGACGGAGTAAGTGACGGTGGTGATCTCCCCGCCCTTTGCAATGGTGAAGGGCACCTCGCGCAGGTTGTCTTCGAGATCGCCCACGACGATGACGTAGGTCACGCCCTCCTCGAGGCGGAAGACCTTGCTCTTTGCCTCGCTGCTGTCAAAGTTGACGACGCCCTCGATGTAGAAGGTGAGATAGTCCACCGTCGTCGTGAGGGTGTAGGTGGCAGTCTCGTCCGCCGTGTAGCGGTAGTAGACCTGCCCGCGCGAAGTGTCGGCGGTGTAGTTTCCCGCGAGCTCTTCGAGAAGGTAGGGCGCCTCCTCGCTGCCGTCCGCCTCCGTGCTCTCGGCGACCGTGAAGGAGACCTCGGTGCTGTCCCCCTCCAAGCCCGATCTATCCGAGGTGACGCGGAGAAGATAGCGCGTGCCCGCCTTCAGGGAGATGACGGCGCTGCTTTCATGGCCCGAGCTCCATTCGAGCACGGTCGTGCCGCTCTCCGTGTCAATGTAGAGCAAGAGGTCCGCGCTCCCCGCAGTCACGGTGTAGGTGCCGTCGGTGGGGGCAAGATAGCTGTAATAGACGTCGTCCGCCATGCCGAATGCCGGCAACACGGGGACCGCCACGGTGTGCGTTCCTATAATATTTTGAAGGATATAAGGGTCCTCTTCGGTGCCCGTCCCCTGCTGCACATCGCCCGCGTCTTCGGCAATGGTGAAGGTAACGGTGGCACCCATGCCCGAGGTCTCCCCCACATAGAAGAGGTAAGTGCCCGCTTCGAGCGAGAAGGCTTCGGCCTCTCCCGCAGAGCTGTCTGTGACTTCGAGAACGCTCTCGCCCTCCTCATCCGTGATAAGCAGCATCAGCCCGTCTTCGGCCGCCGTGAGAGTGTAGTCGCCGCCCTCGGCCGCCGTGTAGGTGAAGAAGACGGATTCGGGCATGGGGGAGGCGGGATCGGAGGCGGCGGGGATCTCCACCGTGTAGGAGCCCGTGAGCGTGCGGATGACGTAAGGGGCCTCCTCGGTGCCCTCGCCCGCCCAGCGCGCATTGCCCTCATAGACGGACCATGTCAGCTTGTCGCCGTCCTCAAAGGAATCGCTGTTGGCTTCGTCCACGCCGGCATAGAGGAGATAGGTCTTGCCCGCTTCGAGCGAGAAGGTCTCATATTTGCCCGCCCTGCTCTCGTACCACGAGAAGACGGACTCGCCCTCTTCATCCTCGAGGAAGAGGTTGAGATACCCGATGTCCGTGGTCACGGTGTAGGTGGAATTCTTGGTCTCGGTGTAGCTGTAATAGACGGGGAGATAATCGGTGACCGTCTCCCCCCACTGCTGCGTCGTCACCTTCTGCGGCGCGGCCTCATAGTCGCCCGTGAGCTTTTCGAGAAGGTAGGGGCTGTCTTCGGAGCCGTCCCCCGTCGAGGGCCGCTGCGTGAGGACAATGGTCGCGGCAGGGCTGTCTGCGGTGAGCACGGTCTCGGGGTAGGTGAAATCTTTGAGCGCGATGCCCGAGAGCGAGACGGTGTAGGTCGCAGGGGCGAGCTCGAAGATGGCCGCACGGCTCCCCGTGATGCGCAGAGGGCCCGCGGCGAGGGTGCCGTCTTCCGCATGCAGTTCGACCGCGAGATCGGTGAACACGGCCTGATTGTCGCAGGTCACGGCGACGCTGTATTCGATCGTCTCGGGCTCGGGCGGGGTGGGCGGCGTGGGCTCGGAGGGAGGGGTGAGGGCAATGGTCACGGCAGGGTTCTCTGTGGTGACGGAAGCGCTCTCGTAGGTGTATCCCTCGGGCATGCCTATGAGCTTTACGGTGTAAGTTTTGGGCGAGAGGCTGAAAGAGACCTTGCCGTCCGTGAGCGCGGTGGGCTCGGTCGCGGCCGTCTCACCCACGAAGAGCTGCACTTTGATGTCCGCAAGCGCCTCCTCTTCGGTGCACGTCACGGTGACCGTGTATGTGAGCGGCGGATCGGGCACGGGCTTGTCGTCATCGGGAAGCGTGAGGACAAGATTGCACGCCGTGAGGCATGCGAGCAAGACTACGCCCAAAATCAGGGTCAAGAGATACTTCAACTTTTTCATAAAATCTCCTCCGAAAAAGCAGGTTATTTTTTATAGTATATCATACTTTTGTATTTTATGCAACCAAATAAACAGGGTTTTCGGACATGTTATCGTAATAATTGTGTAAAAAATTCATACTTTCCGAAAAAAACGCATAAGTTTGCCTTCGACAGCATCCCCCAAAGATTTTGCGTGCCGGAGGGGGGAGGCGGGGCATGCGGCCATATAATAGCGGTATGAAAGACATGGAGCGCGTCATCGAACAATACGTCTCGGCCGAGCACGCCCGCCGCAACGAGGAGCTGGCGATCCGACTCGCGGCAGGGAGGAGTTTTGAGGAACTGCTCGCCGAGCTCTCCGCCCTCAAGGGGTTGAATGTAGAAGAGCGCGCCGCCGCGGCATAGATCGCTCCTCCATGGGAGGGGGGGATGGTTTGCAACCAAGCTGAATCGAAGCGTCCCGCGCGCTCCGCGCGCGTCATTCTGAGCCGAAAAAGAAAGAATGGGGCGAACTGCTCATCCGCGAAGAATCTTGCTACGACCAAGCCCGTGTGAACGCCCCCTTGGCGCCGACCAAGCCCAATCGAAGCGTCATTCTGCCCGACCGAGGTTTCTGATTGTGCTACTAAGGTCGACACGAGCGCGTAGCGCGAAGTAGCCGCATTGGCATGACTTTTACCGAACTGCTCATCCGCGAAGGAATCTTGCTACCACCAAGCCCGTGTGAACGACCAAGGCATTTCCAATTACGTCATGTTGAGCGTAGTCGAAACATCACCTCTTTATAAAACTGCGGTGACCCTTCGACCTTGCTCAGGGTGACGTAATAGAACACTTGGTCTGTTTACCAAGCAGTCGGACTTCGTTCTTCGGGAATCCTTCGGGGACAACCGCGCAGGACTTCGTATCATCATCACGCCTCAGGATGACGCGCTTACCACCACAGCAACCGAGCCCAACCCGAGCGTCATTCTGAGCCGACCAAGTAAAAAAAGAGCGAACTGCTCATCCGCGAAGGAATCTTGCTACGCCCAAGCCCGTGTGAACGACAGTCGGACTTCGTTCTTCGGGATCCTTCGGGGACAGCCGTGTCGGACTTCGTATCGTCATCACGGCTCAGGATGACGCGCTTACCACGACACGGACTCCGTATGAGGGGACCATGTCTGCGACGGGGCCCGTATGAGCGACCCCTTGCCTTCTCCCTTGGGGAAGGTGCCTGTAGGGCGGATGAGGAAAAACCCTTTCGGCGCACAAGGGCGGTGCGCCACTTTCCCTTACAGGGACAGCAAGGGGGTGCGCGCTTACCACCACCGCGCCCAAGCCCAACCCGAGCGCATGGCCTTAAAAATGAAAAATTTTTTTCCAAAATCCCTTGACAATTCCCCGATATATTCTATAATAGTGCATATAGGGTGGATTTTCCCCTGTCAAGGGAGCCAAAATGAAAAAATTTTGCACAACGTTGCTCGCACTGCTTCTCTGTCTCTGCCTCCTTGCGGGGTGTGACCGCCATGAGCCCGGCGCGCCCGTCACGGAGGA
>CANQJJ010000076.1 GCA_947624215.1 uncultured Clostridia bacterium | reverse complement strand
GCCCTCGACTACGAGAAGGCGATCGAGATCCGCGAGACGATCAACGAACTCAGAAAGCGGATGAGAAAGTGACGGGGGCAGGGATGGCGGCGGTAAGCGCCCCCTTGCTGTCCCTGAAAGGGGAGGGCACCCAAGCTCATCCCGAGCGTCATTCTGCCCGACCGAGCCCAATCGAAGCGTCATTCTGCCCGACCGAGGCTTCTGATTGTGCTACTAAGGTCGACACGAGCGCGTAGCGCGAAGTAGCCGATAAAGCTCATCCCGAGCGTCATTCTGAGCCGTAACGGTTTGGATTAGAGCGAATTGCTCATCCGCGAAGGAATCTTGCTACGCCCAAGCCCGTGTGAGCGCCCAAAGCATTCCAAATAACGTCACCCTGAACGTAGTTGAAGGGTCACCGCAGTCTTAAAAATAAGGTGATGCTTCGACTAACGCTCAGCATGACGTATTTAGAGTGCATGGTCTGATTATCAAACATCGGACTTCGTTCTTCGGGATCCTTCGGGGACAGCCGTATCGGACTGCGTATCATCATTACGGCTCAGGATGACGCGCTTACCACCACCGCGATCAAGTCCAATCGAAGCGTCATTCTGCCCGACCGAGGCTTCTGATTGCGCTACTAAGGTCGACACGAGCGCGTAGCGCGAAGTAGCCGATAAGGCATGCATGAGAGCGAATTGCTCATCGGCGAAGGAATCTTGCTACGCCCAAGCCCGTGTGAGCGTCATTCTGCCCCCTCCGCGGCGGTGGCGTGTGTCCTCCGAGAGGGCCAAAACGCGGACATGGTACCCCCGGACGAGCTCCGTATCCCATAGCATTCTATCAAAGGAAAAAACACCATGAATATTGCAGTTGATATCGACGACACCTTGAACATCATCGACCGCGTCGGCAAGGCGGGGGCGTATATCGAGCGCAAAGGCCTCGATTTCCACCTCGAAAAGGAGTTCTCCAACAAGTTCGCGGAGGTCTACGACTGGACCCTCCCCGACGTGCTCGAGTTCATCCATGACGGGGGCGTCGTGGCCTTTACCGACGCCGCCGCGCGCAAGGGGGCCAAGGAGGTGCTCACGGGCTGGCGCAACGAGGGGCACAGGGTCATCATCCTCACCTCGCGGGACGAGGAGTGGTTTGTCAACCCCGAGAAGGTCGCCCACGATTGGCTGGAAAAGCGGCGCATCCCGTATGACGAGATCGTCGCGGCCATTCCCTCTGCCGAAAAGGGGAAATATTGCGTGGAGCACGACATTCCCATCCTCGTCGACGACGACCCGGACGCCTGTATCCCTGCGCAGGAGATTGGGGTAAGAGCGGTGCTCGCAGTGGGCAGGCACAACATCCACCGGGCGGGGGAGGTCCGCTACGGCGGGGCGAATTGGCGCCAGATCGACGCCGCCGTCCGCCACATCCTCGGCCTGATCAAATAGGGGAGAAGGCCGCCTCCCACAGGCCGGATGACGTTTGCCCTCGGACATGGTATGGCCAAACGAAGTCTGGGGTGTGGGAAACGCGTCATCCTGAGCCTGCGGTGGTGGTAAGCGCGTCATCCTGAGCCGTAACGGTGATACGAAGTCCGATGCGGCTGTCTCCGAAGGATCCCGAAGAACGAAGTCCGATCGTTTGATAAACAGACCATGTGCTATGATCACGTCACCCTGAACGTAGTTGAAGGGTCACCGCAGTCTTAATAATAAATAATAAGGTGATGTTTCGACAGGGCTCAACATGACGTGATTGGAAATGCCTTGGTCGTTCACACGGGCTTGGTCGTAGTAAGATTCCTTCGCGGATGAGCAATTCGCTCTAATCCAAACCGTTACGGCTACTTCGCGCTACGCGCTCGTGTCGACCTTAGTAGCGCAATCAGAAGCCTCGGTCGGGCAGAATGACGCTTTGATTGAGCTTTCGGCTACTTCGCGCGGGGCGCTTGTGTCGATTTTAGTAGCACAAATAGAAACCTCAATCGGTCAACATGACGTGATTAGAATGCCTTGTTCGCTCACCAACCGTGTCCGTCTTGAAATCAAAAACTATCTTTTCCAAAAGAGCAATTATGAAAGACTATATCTATGTAAAAGGGGCAAAGGAGAATAACCTCAAAAATATCGACGTGCGGATCCCACGGGGGAGCCTCACCGTGTTCACGGGCCTCTCGGGCAGTGGCAAGTCCACGCTCGCCTTCGACACCATCTTCGCCGAGGGCCAGCGCCGCTACATGGAATCCCTCTCCTCCTACGCCCGCCAATTCCTCGGCATGATGGAAAAACCCGACGTGGAGTCCATCGACGGCCTCTCCCCCGCCATCTCCATCGACCAGAAGACGACATCCCACAACCCCCGCTCCACCGTGGGCACCGTGACGGAGATCTACGATTATCTCCGCCTCCTCTTTGCGCGCGCAGGCACCCCGCATTGCCCAAACTGCGGCAGGGAGATCCGCCGCCAGACCGTGGACGAGATCGCAGACCGCGTCATGGAGATGCCCTTGGGCACCAAGATCCTCGTCGGGGCGCCCGTCATCCGCGGCAAGAAAGGGGAGTATAAGAAGGAGCTCGCGGGCTACCGCAAGAGCGGCTTTGCGCGCGTCAAGATCGACGGCATCGTCTACGACCTCCAGGAGGAGATCTCCCTCGAAAAGAACATCAAGCACAACATCACCGTCATCGTGGACAGGCTCATCGTCAAGGAGGGCGTCTTACAGCGCCTCACCGAGTCCCTCGAGACGGCCTTGAAGCTCTCCGACGGGCTCGTGACCGTAGACGACGGCAGCGAGGAGGCCCTCTACTCCTCCCGCTATGCCTGCCCCGACTGCGGCGTCTCCATCGAGGAGATCGAGCCCCGCCTCTTCTCCTTCAACACGGTGTGGGGGGCATGTCCCGCCTGCTCGGGCCTCGGCTTTACCCAAAAGGTGGACGCCGACCTCATCTGCCCCGACCGCACCAAGACGCTCCGTGAGGGCGCCATCCGCATCAGCGGGTGGAATCTCGACTCCTCCGCCGTCACGCAGGCCTACCTCGGCGCACTCGCCCGCCACTACAAGTTCTCCCTCGACGTGCCCGTGCGCGAGCTCCCCGAGGGCGTCTTCGACATGCTCATGTACGGCAACGGGGGGGAGAAGATCGACCTCGAATACGTCACCAAGACGCACCGCTCGACCTACAAGGCTCCGTGGGAGGGGTTCGTGTGCAACCTCCAGCGGCGGTATGAGCAGACCTCTTCCATCAGCGTGAAGTGGGACATCGAGCGCTACATGCGCACGGCGTTCTGCACGGCCTGTAACGGAAAACGCCTCAAAAAGGAGGCTCTTGCGGTCACGGTGGGGGGCAAGAACATCGCCGAGGTGTGCGAGATGCCTGTGCGGCACATCGGGGAATTTCTCGGCGGGCTCACCCTCACGCCCACGCAGCACGCCATCGCCGACGTCATCCTCAAAGAGATCCGCTCCCGCCTCAAATTTTTGACGGACGTCGGGCTGGACTACCTCACCCTTGCAAGGAGCGCCGCGACCCTCTCGGGCGGGGAGAGCCAGCGTATCCGCCTCGCCACGCAGATCGGCAGCGCGCTCTCGGGCGTTCTCTACATCCTCGACGAGCCCTCCATCGGCCTGCACCAGCGGGACAACGAGAAGCTCCTCGCCTCCCTCAAAGGCCTTCGCGATCTCGGCAACACGCTCATCGTCGTCGAGCACGACGAGGACACCATGCGGGCGGCCGACTACATCGTGGACATCGGCCCCGGCGCGGGCATCCACGGGGGGCAGGTCGTCGCCTGCGGCACCCCGGAGGACATCATGAACGAGCCCGCCTCCATCACGGGAGACTATCTCGCGGGGCGCAGAAAAATCGAGGTCCCGCCGCAGCGGAAACAGGCGGACGGAAGGGTCTTCCGCGTACATGGGTGCCGCCAAAACAATCTGAAGGGCATCGACGTGGAGATCCCCGCGGGCCTTATGACCGTCGTCACGGGGGTGAGCGGCTCGGGCAAGAGTTCGCTCGTAAACGAGATCATGCTGCCCATCCTCGCCAACAACCTCAACGGGGCGCGCCTGCCTGCGGGGGACGCGGAGGGCTACGAGGGCTTGGAGCATTTCGACAAAGTCATTGCCATCGACCAATCTCCCATCGGACGCACGCCGCGCTCCAACCCTGCGACCTACACGGGGGTATTCACCGCCATCCGCGAGCTCTTTGCGGCGACGACGGACGCCAAGACGATGGGGTTCAAGGCGGGGCGGTTCTCCTTCAACGTGGCCGGCGGCAGGTGCGAAAACTGCGAGGGCGACGGCATCATGAAGATCGAGATGCACTTTTTGCCCGACGTCTTCGTGCCCTGCGAGGTGTGCGGGGGGAAGCGCTACAACCGCGAGACGCTGGAAGTGAAATACAAGGGCAAGTCCATCGCCGACGTTCTCGATATGACGGTGGAGGAGGCGTGCGAGTTTTTCAAGGCCCTGCCGTCCATCTACAACAAGATCTCCACGATGAACGAGGTGGGGCTGGGGTATATCAAGCTCGGGCAGTCCTCGACGACGCTCTCGGGCGGGGAGGCGCAGCGGGTGAAGCTGGCCACCGAACTTGCCAAGCGCTCGACGGGGAAGACGTTTTACATCTTGGATGAACCGACGACGGGGCTCTCGAGCTACGACGTGGAGAAGCTGGTAAAGATCCTCCTGCGGCTGCGGGAGGGCGGGAACACGGTGGTGGTGATCGAGCACAATCTTGACGTGATCAAGGTGGCGGACCACATCGTGGACCTCGGGCCAGAGGGCGGCGACGGCGGCGGCACGGTGGTGACGACGGGCACGCCCGAAGAGGTTGCCGCCTGCCCCTACTCCTACACAGGACAGTTCTTGAAGAAGGTCCTGTAAGTGCCCCCTCCATGGGAGGGGGTAGGGGGGTGGGGTGGCGACGTGGCCCGTGTAAACGCCCCGCGCATGCCCCCTCCATGGGAGAGAAGCTCATCCTGTGCATGCCCCCTCCATGGGGAGAGAAGCTCATCCCGCACATGCCCCCTCCATGGGAGGGGGGTAGGGGGGTGGGGTGGCGACGTGGCCCGTGTAAACGCTCCCTTGGCGCCCCTGTAAGGGGAGCTCCGCCGATGCCCTTTCGGCGGTGAGGGGTTTTGATTAACGGTGCGGCCCAACCCGAGCGTCATTCTGAGCCAGTAGAGTACGCATGAGAGCGAACTGCCCATCCGCGAAGAATCTTGCTACGCCCAAGCCCGTGTAAGCGAACAAAGCATTCCAAATTACGTCACCCTGAGCTGTGTCGAAGGGTCACCTTATTATAAAAATTGGAAAGAACAGTTGTGATCCCCACCTCAGTCACGATGTGACAGCTCCTCCCCAAGGAG
>CANQJJ010000075.1 GCA_947624215.1 uncultured Clostridia bacterium | reverse complement strand
TTGCTCGCACTGCTTCTCTGTCTCTGCCTCCTTGCGGGGTGTGACCGCCATGAGCCCGGCGCGCCCGTCACGGAGGAGAAGAAGGCGGCGCTTCTTTCCGAGCTCGGCGCCCGTGCGAACGAGGCCGCATCCGCCAAAGGGACCTTCTCCATCGCCCTGAAGGAGAGCAGTGCCGAACGTACCTCTGAGGAGCAAACGAAGGGGTACATCGCGGGCATGGTATCCCGAGAAGGCGTCGACCTCCTCCTCTCGGCCCGCACGGACGTCGAGAGAAAGTTCGACGGCGACGGGCATTTTTCCTCGCAGGAGGAGCACTACATGCTCGCATTTTTGCGCAGCTTCGGCTCCTATTCGGCGGACGGGGAACTGACAGATCTCTTCGCGCCCACTGTGCACGCCGCGGACCTCACCTTGGAGGAGACCGTGGACGCCTTCCGCGGGAAGGAAAGCAAGCTCAAAAAGCAGGGCGCGGGGCTTCGCACCGTCATGTACCTCCCCCCCGAGGTCTATGCCGCCTCCGTCGCCGCATCCGACTGCACAGCCCTCTCCACCGAGGAGGGGTATGAACTGACATTCGACCTCATGGCCCTCGCCGAGCAGTCACTAAAATCATTGAAAACAATTACAGAAAAACTCAAACCCTCGACGACGCTTCTGCAAATTTTCAAGATGGAGAAGGTGCACGGCCTGCTCGCGTCGTCCCTGGAGGGGGTGTCCGTCTCACGGCTACGCGGATTTTTGCAAAATGCGACCCATGTCTCACTTCCCGCCGAAAAATCCGGAGAGAGCAGTTTGGAATGGGTGGAGAGAACGCTCAAAGACGCCGCCTTTTTCAGCCGTCTGAACGCGGACGGTGTGCCTGTCTCCTTCACCGCAACAACGCTCGGCGCCGTCACTATCACAGAACTTTTCAATAAACTTATCGCAGACAATTCCGAGTATGGCAACCTCATGGAGGAGAAGGACGTGCGCGAATTGCTCCGCACGCTCTCGGAGGAGCTCGGCGAAATGCTCAAAAGTCTCCCCAAGTGGATCTTAAAACAGCTCTTCGCGGGGCAGACCGCGGAAGAGGGCGTCGTCATCTCCCCCGAGGTCTCCCTGCAACTCTGCGCCCTGTTCGACGTCCGCGGCAAACTTTCGGGGGCGAAGATCTCGGGAAACGCCAAGGGCATGCTGACGGCCGAGCGGGATAGCGCGGGGCCCGTCCGCTTCTCATTGGAGGAAAACTTCTCGCTGGACCTGGGCATGGGTACCGCCTCGGTCCTCACAGAGCTCGGCGGCATGCTGTAACCCACCCCTTCCGAGAGGGCCCTTTGCCATGAAAAGGGGAGCCCAAAGTGAGAGCACTTTTTTGTGCCCGCCTTGAAAAATCCCCGCATTTTTGTTGACAGCGCCCGCGCGGGCGTGTATAATAGAAAATATGAAGAACGCCTCGTTTGCCGCAACCTACAGGTATTATCGCATCGGATAATACGGTTTCGGCGTGCAGACGATAAGCGTGAAAGACGGGTCTGTGCGCGCGGCACGGGCCCTTCTTTCATTCCAAAAAAAGGAGCTAAATACAATGGGCAATGTGATGGACACCCTGCGCGAGCGGGGATTTTTGAGACAGGTCGTCTACGAAGAGGAACTCTATGAGCTGCTCGGGCGGGAGCATGTGCTCTTCTACATCGGCTTCGACCCCACGGCCGATTCCCTGCACGTCGGCCATTTCATGCAGCTCGTGCTCATGAAACACATGCAGGACGCGGGCCACAGGCCCATCGTGCTCATCGGGGGCGGCACGGCCATGGTCGGCGATCCCTCGGGCCGCACGGATATGCGCGCCATGATGACCAAGGAGACCATCGCCCACCACGTCGAGTGCTTCAAAAAGCAGATGGCCCGCTTCATCAGTTTCGAGGGGGAAAACGCCGCCATCGTCGTCAACAATGCCGATTGGCTCTTGGGGCTCAACTACGTCGACTTCCTCCGCGACATCGGCGTGCACTTCTCCGTCAACAAGATGCTCACGGCCGAGTGCTTCAAGACGCGCATGGAGCGCGGGCTCTCCTTCCTCGAATTCAACTACATGCTCATGCAGGCCTACGATTTCTTGGTGCTCAACCAAAAGTACGGCTGCTGTCTCGAGCTCGGCGGCGACGACCAGTGGAGCAACATCCTCGCGGGGGCAGACCTCATCCGCAGGAAGGAGCACAAGGCGGCCTATGCCATGACCACGGCCCTGCTCACGACGAGCGAGGGCAAGAAGATGGGCAAAACGCAAAAGGGCGCCGTGTGGCTCGACGAGGAGAAGACTTCGCCCTACGAGTTCTACCAATATTGGAGAAACATCGACGACGCCGACGTGGAGAAGTGCTTCAAGATGCTCACCTTCCTTCCCGTTCCCGAGATAGAAGAGCTGTGCAAATACCGCGACGAACGCATCAACGCGGCCAAGGAGAGGCTGGCCTTCGAGCTCACCAAGATGGTCCACGGAGAAGAGAAAGCGGAGAAGGCCCGGCGCGAGGCAAAGGGAGCTTTCAGCGGCGACGAGGGTACCATGCCCGCGATCGAGGTTCCGAAAACGTGTGAGACCGTCTTGCAGGCGCTCGTTGCGGGCGGGCTTGCGAAGTCCAACGGCGAGGCGAGAAGGCTCATCGAACAGGGCGGCGTCTCCCTCGACGGCGTGCGCGTCACCGATGCGAACATGCCCCTTCCCGCGGGCGAGTTCACCCTCTTCAAGGGCAAGAAAGTGCGCGTGCGGGCCGTGCGCGTATGACCCATCAGACGGGCTACCTCGGGGCATGGGGAGAGGCGGCGGCCGAACGTGTCATCGAAAAGTCCCGCTTTCTCGGCTACTGCGCCCGCACGGCCGGGGAGGAGGAAGCCAAGGCCTTTTTGGAGCGCATCCGCAGCCTGCATCCCGCGGCCACGCATGTGTGCTACGGCTACATCGCCGATCCGCTCGGCAATCTCCAGCGGTTTTCGGATGCGGGGGAACCGCAGGGTACGGCGGGGCTTCCCATCCTCGGCGTCCTCAAAGCCCAAAAGCTGTGCGAGACGTCCGTCGCCGTCGTCAGGTATTTCGGCGGGATCAAGCTGGGCGCGGGCGGGCTCACCCGTGCCTATGCGAACACCGCCGCAGACGCCGTCGCCGCCGCGGAAAAGCGCTCCTTCGAACCCTGCACCGAGCTCATCTTCACGGTGGATTACCCCGAGGTGACGCCGCTCTTGCGGGAACTTTCCTTGCGCGCAGTCCCCGTGCTCTCGCGGGATTTTTCTGTGCGTGCGAGCGTTAAGGTCGCCGTGCGCGCGGGGGAGGCAGAGGCGCTCTCGGGGGCCGTCATTTCGGCACTCAACGGCCGTGCGGCCTGCACGATGGGGAGCACCTACCTGCATCCTTTCCCCGTCTGAATTTATCATGATTTTTTCACACGGCCGACACGCGCAGTGTCGGCCGCTTTCACAATTTTCCTGTAAAATATAGAAAAAACCTTGGAGGTGGGGGGATGAAGAAGCTCTGCGCGTTTTTCATTGCCGCGGCGTTTGCCGTGGCCCTTCTTCCCGCTCTCCTTCCCCGCACGGAGGCCTTTGCTGCGGTGCAGGCGGGCAACGAGGAGGCCGTCCTCGGCGAACTTCCCGAGACCGCGGCTGCGCCCGAAGGGGCATACCGTCTCGAACGGGTGCTCCCCGTCGCCCACGGGTCTGTCTACCGCTTTGCACGGATGGAGGGCGGGGCACGGGTATACGGAAAAGAGGTCGCCGTGTCGGTGGACGATGCGGGCAACGTGCTCTCCGTGAGCGGGGCGTATTCCCCCGTGAAAGCCGCTCCCGCACTGCTCTCCGCGGCCGAGGCGGCAGAGGGCTACGACGCACTCTCGGTGACGCCTTACATCTATGAGGATGAGCCCGCATACGAAATTACCACCCACCATGTCCGCGTTATGGTCTCCGCGAGGGATGCAAGCGTGTTGTTTTGTGCCCCCTTGCGCGCGGGAGCCGTCACCGTGCAGAGGGACGCCTTCGGGAGGGAAGCCGTGCTCGACGTCATGGAGCGGGGGAGCGAGTTCGTCCTCGCCGACGACGTGCGCAACATCTACGTCTATGACGCGGCCCACAGCGAACGGCCCGAATTTGCCTCCGAACTCATCGAGAGCCGCAACGGCGTCTTCGCGGATGCCGTAGCGGTGAGCCTCTTCCAAAACGTCGTCAAGGCGTATGATTATTATGCCGACGCGGACAACATCGGCACCTCGCTCTTGGGCATGGGTGGGGCGGATGACCTCGTCGCGGGCAATATGGGGGAGGGGAACGGCGAATTTCCCATCAATATTTATCTGCATTACGGCCGCCGTTACGAGAATGCCGCCTTCGGCTACGATGAGGGGGCGCAGGCCGGGTTTATGTATGTGGGCGACGGCAACAGCGCGGGCGTCATGTATGAGCCGGGCAAGGCGCTCGACGTCATCGCGCACGAGTACCAGCACGGGGTCACGCAGTTCGCCTGCGACCTCACCTATCTCAACGAATCGGGGGCGCTCAACGAGGCCTTCTCGGACATTTTCGGCGCCCTCATCGAGGGGTACGACCCCGCGGACGCGCGCTTCTGGTCCATCGGGGAGGACTGCGCGGCAGGGGACCGCACGGACATCCGCTCCATGGCGGGGGGCACGGCGGGGCAGAGATATTCTGTCACGGACGAGGCGCCCCTGTGCAACCGCGGCACCTCCTTCGTCCACGACCACACCTCATGCGACGCGGGCAACGTGCACGCCAACAGCACCATCGCCTCGCATGTGCAATACGTCGCCTGCAACAAACTTCCCGGTTACTTCACGCGGGAGCGCATCGGAAAACTCTGGTATGCGATGCTCTGCCGTCTGCCCGTGGACGCGACGTTTGACGACTTTGCCTTAGAGTTCATGCAGGCGGCGGCAGATCTCGGCTACTCGCAGGAGGGGTTGTCGGCGCTCAGGGAGAGCCTCGCCGAGTGCGGTTTCATCGCCCGCGGCACGCAAAACGATCTGCACCTCGTCACATTTGTCAATTATGACGGCACGCCCGTCGTCTCCTTTGTGCTGAGAACGGGGGAGAGCGTTCCGTTCCCCGCGGCGCAGGCCGAGCGCGCGGACGACGAGATGTATACCTACACTTTCCGCGGCTGGAACCTCCCCACGGGGCGGGTGACCTCTGACATGGTGGTCACTGCCGACTTCACGCGGAGCTTCAAAACCTTCCGCGTGCGCTTTCTCGATGCAGAGGGGACCGTCATCGCGGAGGAGGATGTGGCATACGGGGAAGGCGCGAAAGCCATCCCTGCGGCGCCCGAAAAACAGGCGACGGCGGAGGACGCCTACCGCTTCATGGGGTGGGACGGCGACCCCTCGCGCATCACTGCGGATACGACGTTTTCGCCCGTCTATGAGGCCGAGCGGGTCAAATACGAGGCCGTCTACCTCTCGGAGGGCAAACTCTACCGCACGCTCTCCGTCACCTACGGGCAGGCGCTCCCGCTCGACGCACCCGCCTCTTCGCCCGGTCTGTTCCAAAAATTTGAGGGGTGGTACACCGACGAGGCCCATACCATGTCCGCGGAGGGGGTCATCGTAACGCAGAATATCACGCTCTATGCCAAGTGGGGTTACGACCCGCTCCCCGTCATATTATTGGCCGTTCCCGTATTCCTGCTGCTCCTCGGCCTCGCCCTCGCCCTT
>CANQJJ010000074.1 GCA_947624215.1 uncultured Clostridia bacterium | reverse complement strand
TTTACGCGGGGAGGATGGCGATCGCGAGCCCGCAGAAGAGGATGAGCGAGACGGCGTCCACGATGGTCGTGATGAAGGGAGACGCGACGGCTGCAGGGTCTAACCTGCACTTCTTGACGAGCATGGGCAGCATACATCCCACGATCTTGGCGAGCACGATCGTGCACGCGAGCGCGAGGGAGACCACGGCGCACAGGAGCGGCGTGTAGTCATGGAACCCGAAGAGCAGGTTGTCGATGAGCATGAGCTTGCCGAAACAGGCGACGCCCAGCGTGAACGCGAGCAGCAGCGAGGCCCGTAGTTCCTTCCAGAGCACCTTCCATGTATCCGCGGTGGTGAGTTCGCCGAGCGCGAGGGCGCGGATGACGGTGACCGAGGCCTGCGAGCCCGAATTGCCGCCCGTATCCATGAGCATGGGCACGCACGCGAACAGCACCGTGCTGATGGCGTTGAGCCTGCTCTCGAAGGTGTTGATGATGAGGCCCGTGAAGGTCGCCGAGACCATGAGGATCAAGAGCCACGGCGCGCGGTTCTTCCAGATGGAGAAGACGCTCGTCTTCAGATACGGCTTATTCTCGTGGACAATACCGACCATATGCTCGAGGTCTTCGGTGTTCTCCTCTTCGAGGACGGTCATGGCGTCGTCGACGGTGACGATGCCGACGAGGCGGCGCTCCCTGTCCACGACGGGGATGGCGAGAAAGCCGTAGTCCGAGATCTTCCGCGCCACGTCCTCCCTGTCGTCGAGGGTGTTGACGTAGATGACGTTGTCCTCCATGATGTCGGAGATGAGCGCGTCTGCGGGGGCGAGCATGAGGTCCTTTGCGGTCACGAGGCCGATGAGCTCGTTGTTGAGATTGGTGACGTAGCAGGTGTAGATCGTCTCCTTGTCGATGGCCGTCTCGCGGATGCGATCGAAGGCCTCTCTTACGGACATGGTAGGCACGAAACGCACGAACTCGATGGTCATGATGCTTCCCGCGCTGTCTTTGGGATACTTTAAGATCTCGTTGATATAGGCCCGCGTCTCGCTGTCGCTCTGAGCGAGAAGGCGCTTGACGACGCTCGAGGGCATCTCCTCGATGAGGTCGACCGTATCGTCGAGGAAGAGCTCATCCATGACGTCTTTGATCTCGCGGTCGGTGAGTTTTCTGAGCAATTTCTCCTGCGTGTCGCTGTCGATCTCGACGAACATCTGCGCGGCAAGGTCCTTGGGGAGAATGCGGTAGAGCACGGCGAGGTCTTCATCCTTGGCGCTCTCGAAAACTTCGGCGAGGTCGATCTCGTTCATCGAGGAGAGGAGGGGCTTCAAGACGGAGAATTTTCTCTCCTCGAGCAGTTTTAAGATCTCGTCCTCCTCGGCAATGCGGCGGGCGACGTCTTCCGGCATGTCCTCGATGATGTCGGCCGTGTCGTCGACGGAGACGTCCTCCATGACCTCCTGCAATTCGTCATCCCGAAGGCCTGCGATGACGGTCTGTTGCAGGGGGGCGTCGAGCAGGACCAGAACGTCGGCGAGAAAGTCGGGGTCGAGGGCGCGGCAGAACGGGATGACATCCTCCTCCCCCATTTCCGACAAAAGAAGAGCCGCCTCATCGGGTTTTTTCACCAATGCGGCAGCCTGTGCATAATTTTTCTCCAAAAGGAGCGATCGAATTTCTTTTTCCATAGCCTCACCTCCACGCAAAAATTCAAGGCGCGCGCAGACGAAGGCAGGCTGAAATTATGCGGACGCCGCCGCAAAAAGCCCGACCCGTATGTCTGCGCAGATACTTCGTCCTTTCACGGCGTGTGTCCTCCTTGTTTGATTTCCCTTATATTATATCCGTCCCGCGCGGAAAAGTCAACGGTTTGGCGGCACGAAAGCAAAGAAAATTTTAACCTTATCGGACGGCTACCATGGCCTCCCGCGGTGAATATACGGACATGGGCGGATGATACGGGCTTATGGGCTTATAAAACGGCCGCGGCTTTTTGCAAGCCGCGGCCGAAGGATGCCGAGGTGTTTTATGCCTCTTTCTTCACCCAAGGTGTGGGCGCGTTGATCGTCTCGTCATAGTGCCGGTAGTAGTCACTGTCGGGAATTTTCAGGCCACTAAGCCCTCCACGGATCCCGAACTCACCACTGCCGATCGAGATCACGACTGCCTTTGCATCAGCCGAGCCGCTCTCGGTGGGAGGAACGTCGGGCGGGACGACGGCGTTCTCATAGCTGTAACCGTTGGCCGCAAGTTTCGCATCCGGGTCGTACTCACTGACAACGTCGAAGATGTACTGCAGGTTCTCTCTGAAATTACACAATGCATCGGGAAGTCCGAAATACATTTCGTAGAACGTGTTGCCGTCGCGAAGGTCTGCATTGTTAGTCGTATTCCAAATAAAGCCAGCTTCGGAGAACTTGAAGCCGATCATGTGGTCGTTGATGATCTTCGCCATGTCGGCGTCGAGCCACACGAACTCGTTATTTTGCTGTTTCGCATAGATCTCACCTGCGAGCGTGAGCACGGGGTAGATGTAGTCGTTGAAGTCGGCTACAAACGCCTTGGAACGATCGGTCGACGTAATCTGTGCATAGAAGATATCAGTGAAGATGTCGGGAATGGTAACTTCCGCTTCTTCCATCTTCTTCAACAAGAAGAGCAGATGGAAGCCATCCTGGAAGCAACCCGTGTCATCACTGTCGAGAGTTCCCTCTTCGCCTTCGGGAACACCTTTGTAAGCCGTAGTGTGGATCTTGATAGCGAGCTCGAAGATCTTTTCAAGCGCCTGCGCACCCGTATAGGTGACCATTCCCTTCTTGGCATCCATCTCAATGTTGCCGAGCGTGTAGCTCTTGGATGTGAAGGTCGTGTTGTCGAGGTAGGCCTTGATGCCCTCATAAGTATCCTGCCAATCACGGAATGCTTGCTCGCCGCCTTTATAACGGCGGAAAATGTTTTTCTTGTCGATCTCGCTGAGCGCGTTGAATTTTGCAAGCAATGCGCCGAACTGCTGCGCCTCGCTCCAAAGATAGCCGGCGTTGCTCTCTGCACCTTCGGGAGCCTCCCAACCCTTGTAGTCATATTCGGCAAGGACGCCCATGGTTTCGAGCTCGTCGAGGATCTTTTGGCCTGCTTCGGAGATCTTGGACGTCACTTCCTCATAGACGCCCTTCGCATACTCGGTGTAAGCGGAGAAGTCGAGCACGAGGTAGTATTGCTGCAACAGCGTGCTGTTCTTGTGGGTCTCATCCAAGCCGTACCACTTCGTGACCTCATCGTAAATACCGACATACTCCTCAAAATTCTGTTCGGTCATGTTCCTGAGGCTGTCGATGATGTCTTGATATCCCTTGAGCTTACCGCCGAGGAGCGTGTCCGCAACGGGGCTACCGTCGAAACGGAAGTTGTAAACGTCCGCGCCGTCCTTCTTCTCATAGCTCGTGCAGAGGTAGTTGTAGAGGAAGGTGAAGTCCCACGTGCCCTCGGTGAAGTCGTCGTTGGCCATGAGCGCGTCATACCAATTGCCGCGGAAAGCCTCGTCCTTGGGATCGTTGAAGTCGGTACCGCCTTCAAGCTCTTCCACGGTGGGGAAGTAGACGGAGGCCGCCGTCACGGTGAGACCTTCAAACTTGGCGCCGTTGAAGTAATCCACATTGGGAACAACGCTCTCGCCCTCTTCGTGGTTCTTGATGTCGAGGCCTGCGATGAACACGAAGGTATTGTCGGCGCCGACGTCGCAGGCCACAAGTCTGCGCAAGAGAGCGTCGTCGATGATCATCTTCTCGGTCTTCTCGTCTTCGAGGCCCTTGTTGACGACGATGTCGAGATGGTCTTCGAAACAGACGCGGTGGCCTTCCTCGGGACGTTCGCCGACGCGCACCGTCTTGATCTCAAAGTCGACCGTCTTGGCGTCGGGCACGAAGTAGCCCGCTTCATTCCATGTCGAGGTGAAGACGGGAGTCGTCGACTCATCCACATTGTAGACGATGTCGTAAAAGGAGTTGTCGCGGGAGGTACCGCGGAAGGGATACCAATGTCCCGTGGTGGTGTCGCAGGCAAGGCCCGTCGCGATGATATAGTAGGGCTGCCAGATGTAGAAGCCGAAGTAAGCGTAGATCTTATCCGTCACGCCGTCATAAGCAGGTGTGATCTTGATCTTGGAGAGATCCAAGGTGTAGCGAAGGCCCGAGGCACCCGATTTCTCGCCCGGGAACGCCATGATGCCGGCGTCCATGGGCTTGGAGAACATGTAGATCTGAGGCTGAGTGCCGTCGGTATCCTCGGGGATCAATTCGCCGCGGCCG
Organism: uncultured Clostridia bacterium; assembly: GCA_947624215.1. Classification (GTDB taxonomy): domain Bacteria; phylum Bacillota; class Clostridia; order Christensenellales; family Borkfalkiaceae; genus Gallimonas. The sequence goes on along the minus strand of CANQJJ010000074.1, from coordinate 1,417 downwards.
TCAAGAAGGCCGAAGCCGTTGTAATGCTGGGCAGACTGACTGCCCATTGAAACCGTGCCGTAGCTGACCGTCTTCCTGTTCCAGAAAAGACTCATCATCTCCGTCGCGTTCCAGCAGTCATAAGCCTCGAGCTTGTTGCCGTCTTCATAGTACCAGAAGCAGTCCGCGTTGCCCTCTGCAAAGCCCTTGGTGTGGTCGAAGATGTGTCTGGTCTCGCCCTTTTTGAGCACATAGCCGCACTTGGCGCCGTATTCCACATTTGAATGCTCTACATAGGGAAGATCTGCTTCGACGACAGCATTGATGGCGTCTGCGATCGTCTTGTACTCTCCGATCTTCTCGCCCGTGTAATCATAAGCCTCATAGGCGTCGGCGGCACGGGGATCAGCGCGGCGGGTGATCTCGGGCACGGGGGGTGCGGGAGGTTGATCCTCCTGCGGCTGTTTTTGCCCGCAATGGATGCAATAGCGGTTCCGATATTCATGCTCAAGCATATCGAGCACGGTCGTTCTCGGAGTGCCGCAGGTGTTGCAGATCTCATGGCGGATGCCCTTGTTCACGCAGGTGGGCTCCACGACCGTGAAAGATTCGCAATCCTCCCAGTCGTGCCCCGTGGCCTCGTGGAATTGATAGTCCACAAAGCCGCACTCCTCACAGGTGCGCGTGCTGTAACCGATCGAGGTGCAGGAGGCGGCAACTTGCACACTCCACTCCCCCGGGAAGACATGTTCACACTTTGCAAGATCTTGGCCGTTCTGCCCGTCGGCGCCCTGTGCCTTGATGCCCGTGTCCACTTCTCCCAACCACCAATGGCCGTTCTCGCCGATGTGGGGCGTAACGCCGTCTTTGCCGTCTTGGCCGTCTTTGCCGTCTTTGCCGCGGACGATGCCGAGATTGACGTCGTCCCCCTCGGTAAGTTCGATGACGAGCTCGTCGTTCTCGTTTATGTAGATGCGTTTGATACCGACGCCGTCCTTGCCGTCCTTGCCGTCTTGGCCGTCTTCACCTTTGAACTCGGCGATGAGGTCTTCGATCGTGCCCTCGAATCCGAGCTCCTTGGCCGTCGCATAGACGCGCTCGATGGTCCACACTTCGCCCTCGGGCTCATCCGGTAGTCCATTGCCTCCGCAAGCCACAAGGCCAAGGCAGAGGCAGAGCACCGAGACAAACGCGAGCAGGACTGTCAAAAATTTTTTCTTCATCATGCTTCCCTCCTGACATAAGAAAACGTCTCAATATGGAACGCGAATTGAAAAAGTATTCCATATAATGGCAAAACAGAAATATTTTGCGCGTACAGTATATCATACTACCCGACTTTTGTCTATCGTTTGTGAAAAAATTTTGCAAAAAAAGCGCAGGCCCTTGAAAGACCGCGCGCGGAAAACGAGTTTCGACCCAATGGTGCTCAGCTCCA
>CANQJJ010000073.1 GCA_947624215.1 uncultured Clostridia bacterium | reverse complement strand
TAGCTGTAGATGATCGAAACCGAATCATTGATGGTTGGTCGGACGGGCCGCATCCTGAGAAGTCCACTGATGGCGCCGTCTGTATCAACGAACAGGGCGGGTATCAGTTCCGGCTGTTCCCGGACGGCGAGGAGAATCCGACGCTGTTCGATATGGACGGCATCCCGCTGTATAAGTACGTCGATGGCGCAGTGCAGGAGCGGAGCCCGGAGGAGATCGAAGCGGACAGGGCGCTTATCCCGCCTCCGCCGCCGTCCCTGGAGGAGCAGAACCGAGCAGATATAGACTACATACTGGTCATGACGGACCTGATGTGAGGAGGCGTGGAACTGTGAAAACGTGTGCTGATTGTGAGCATTTCACAGAAGACGTTGACCGTAGCAAGCGGTTGGGAGAACCAATCGGACTGTGCGAAATAGATCATTGCTGGAAGATTGGCTGTTTCGACGCCGAAGAAGACTGCGATGGATTTGAAGGGAAGATGCAGCTGTGAGCGGTACTTCAAATGTCATCGAGGATGGCCATCTACCTATCCCGGTTCACCAGAGAGTGGTAGATACATCTAAAAGCCATGTAAATCTGCTCGATGATCCTGATCCGAGATGTTGGCCGTATATCGACGTATTGGGAAACGTCTATTCTATGCCATGCTCAATGACAGAAGAATCACGTCATGATTATACACATACAGTCCCGTTCACCATTGAACGCTGGCAGGAAAAAGACATCACAATTGAGAGGTGTAACGAACTATGGCAACAGTTTTTGATCTCGCAAAAAAATATTACCCGCGCCTGTGGGCCAGGGAACGCATTGAAAAGCTGGCCGAGGCCGGGAAACTGACGGAGCAAGAGAAACAAGAAATCCTTGAAGGGGATGATGACGGTTGAGCGCATGGGCAACAGTTCTAGCGGCCATATTGGGGTCAAGCGCGATGGGCGCGCTTGCTACCCTGCTGGCCGACGCGGTAAAGCGAAAATGGAAAAAGTCTGACGATGCAGAGACCATCTCCGCGTCCCGGGTCGACAAGATGGAGGAGAAGCTGGACGCGGTGGTGAACAGTCAGAAGGTCATCACTACAGAGCGCATCAGATACTTGGGCCTGTGCTACATAGGGGCAAAGAAAATCACGCTTGAGGACAAAGAGACCCTTCACGAGATGCACGACGCTTATGAGAGACTGGGCGGCAATGGACACCTGGATACGGTCATGCGCGAGGTGGACAAGCTCCCGGTCGTGGACAACTGGAAATAACTTTTTAGGAGGTATACATATGAGTATTCTTGACACATTCGGCATCGCGGGCGTGGCGGCCATCACGGTCATCTGCTACCTGGTGGGCGCGGGCGTGAAGGTGAGCGGCCTTGACAGCAAGTTTATCCCGGTCATCGTCGGCGCGGTGGGCGGCGTGCTGGGCGTCGTCGGCTACTTCTTCATGCCTGACTTCCCGGCTCCTGATGTGCTGACCGCCGTGGCCGTCGGCATCGTGTCCGGTCTCGCGGCGACCGGCATCAATCAGGCCGTGAAGCAGCTGGGAGGTGACGGCAATGGCTAAGTGTACAGCCGCCCAGGCGGTCAAGGCGTTCCAGTATTACGAGGGCTACTATGAAAAGGCTTCGTCCCTGTATGCCAGCACTCGTGAGAAGAGCGCGTTCGTGCTGAACAAGGGTGCAAACAACTATACATACATGAGCTATCTCTGCGGCGTGCAGGGCCAGCCCTGGTGCGCGGCGACCGTGACAACGGCGATCTACGACGCCTGCGGCGAGGACAAGTCCGTGGCGAAGGAAGTCATGTACGGCGTGTGGCCTTACGTGGCCTGTAACCAGCTCTATGACGCGGCTCCGTCCAGCATGAAGGGCAGGCGCGGCGCGTGGACACCCAAGGCCGGAGACATCATCGTGTTCAGCGACAACGGCAGCACCAGGACCCATACAGGCATGGTCTACGCCGCCGATAAGACATACGTCTACACCATCGAGGGCAACAGCGCCAACATGGTCCGCAAGCGGTCTTATCCTCTCACCAGCTCCTACATCTGGGGCTACGTCCGTCCCAACTATGCCGCGTCCTCCGGCAACGAGCCCGAGCCCACCGGCGACCTGTACGGAAAGGTCGTGTACTCCGACATCGGCCTGCACGAGCTCTCCAAGGGCTGCGCCGGTCCCGAGGTATCCACCATCCAGCGTATCATCTTTGCAAGGGGCATCAATCGAAACCTTGTTGTCGATGGCGAGTTCGGCCCGGCCACAAAGACAGGCGTCCAGGCGCTCCAGAAGCAGCTGGGCCTCAACGCCGACGGCGTCGTGGGCAAGGATACCTGGAAACAGGCCCTGACCGCGCTGTGAGCAAAAATCGGTTGCAATTTCGGCTGACTTATAATACAATTCTCATAGAAAGGACGTGATGATATGGATAACAAGGAAGAGACCTTTACGGCTGACGAAAAGGCGACCGTCCCGCTGGCGTACCACGAGATGTGCATGACGCGGAACCACAAGACGGTGCTCCGGCTCCTCGTGTGCTGGGCGGTGTCCGTGGTGCTCATCGTGTGCGCGTTTGTATGGCTCTGGTGCCAGTACGACTACGTGAGTACGGTGGACAACACCGGCGTGTACGTCGTGGAGGACGCCAACGGGAATGTTATCGCATCCGATCTCACTCCTGACGATGTTATCCGTATCATGGAAGAACTGACGAATGGCGAGAATACGGAAAACCAGGGTTAGGAAAAAGAAAAACGGCAAGAGCAAGGGTACGCGGGTTAGAAAACACAAGTAGCTTCCTGCGTTCCGATTGGGAATGTGTTATAAGTGAAGCCGCTCTTAGCAAACAGGACCAGGAAATTGCAGCCAAGTACATTATCGACCTGATGGCCCAAGAGGATATCGCCGCTGACTACGGCGTGACGCGAAAGACTATCGCAAACAGACTACACAAGATTCTTTTCAAGGTGGAGATAGCCGCCGAGAGAAGGGCCAAAGAGATGAAGCGGGTGGAGTGATCCATCCGCTTTTAATTTTACCCATATCTTACCCATAACCTTCCCACAAAGAAAATCGGCCCGATGTACAATTAAATCAAAGGAGGGAACAACATACCATCGGTACGTGTTCCCTCTATCTTTTTGGAGGCCGTTATGGGCGAAGATGAACTTAAATTGATATCCTTCGGTTTTCCTCTTTCAGAGGCCGTCGGTATGGTCTTTCGGCTTCGCCGCGACGGCAAGCTGCAAGAGTTTATCGAGGAACAGGAGCGCCTATATCGCAAAGAGTGCGAGAAGATCGCGCAGGAGGCTATCGGCTGATGTGGCAGGAGTACAACCCCAGCCCCGAAGGGAAACGTGTGGGCGACTGTGTTATCCGGGCTATATCCAAGGCGCTAGACCAGTCATGGGATGAAACATACACAGGCATATGCCTTAAAGGCTATGAGCTATGTGATATGCCGTCCAGCAATTTCATTTGGGGTGAGTACCTCAAAGACCACGGTTTCCGGCGGCACCTTGTACAAGACGTTGGAGAGCCGTACACGGTCGCCGACTTTGCAAGGGATAATCCAACGGGGACATATGTCCTCGCTATTTCCGGCCACGTTGTGTGCGTTAAACAGGGCGTTATCTATGATTCGTGGAATAGCTCCGATAATATACCGGTCTACTACTGGGAGCACGTTGACCAAACCGCCGGGAGATAAGTCAACTGGTATAGAGATAAATCAACTGGCGACCAGAAAAGTCAACTGAAACATCAACTTTCACGAGAAGCATCAACTAGGAGGATAGACGATGGCTTACGGTTACAACCCTTACTATCCCATGCAGGACCAGCTTGCACAGCTCCGCAATAACCCCATGCAGTATCAGCCTTACCAGCCCATGCAACAGCCGATGGCACAACCCACGCAGCAGACCATGATGCAGCAGCCCGCGCCTCAGCCCAACAACAGCATGATATGGGTACAGGGTGAGGCTGGTGCAAAGTCTTTCCTTGTCGGCAACGGCAACACCGTCCCCCTGTGGGACAGCGAAAACCAGACTGTATACATCAAGACTGTGGACGCCTCTGGTATGCCCTCCATGCGCGTTCTGGACTACACAGAGCGCACAGCTGCGCAGAGGACGCCCGCCGCCGCTCCTATGCCTGACTATGTTACCCGCGCAGAGTTCCAGGCCGTTGTAGACGAGCTAGAGGCCCTTAAAGCCAAGAAATGCACGTGCAAGCCCAAAAAGGAGGTAATAGAGGATGTCTAATCCCTTGTTTTCAGCCCTCGGCGGCGGCTCCATGCCTGGCCCGTTTGGTAATGCACAGCAAATGATGCAAAGTTTTAGGCAGTTCGTCTCCCGTTTCCCGCAGGGGTTCAATGCAAAGCGGGAAGTTATGAACATGGTCAACTCCGGGCGCATATCGCAGGAACAACTAAACATAGCCCAGCAGTTTGCTAATCAATATCAAGGCCTATTCAAATGACAGACGATATTTGGAACGATGACGGCGCGTGGATTATCCTGATGCTCTTTTGCGCGTTATTCTGTAAAGATTGGCCCGGTGAAGAAGAAACCGCCCAGCGGTTAGGCTAAGCGGTCTTAGAAGGAATGTAATTGTCGCTATACATTCTTGCGAACCCGTGGCAGTGAGTTTCGGACGGGCAACTCGATTCATATTTACAACCTTTGCAGGACAAATGCACGTTCTTCTCTTTCGCTCGCTGGGAGCGCAAGGCGTCGATTGCCATTTTAGCAGCGGTTTTCATTGGCGGGAACATGGTGTTGTTTGATACAAGAGCCTCCATGTAATTTATAGCTTCGTCAATAGTCATCGTTCTACATCTCCTTTTCAAAATCATAGCACAGGCCAGCGGTTAGGCCAGGAGGCGCATAACGCAGAGTTTATCTTCTCCAATACGGGCTTGATGTTATCAGCCGCCCTGCGCCAGTACTCTTCTGTTTCGCTCTTCGCTTCATGTGCATTGTCGGCTCTTTTGGTGTATTCATCTATCAAGAATCCAATCTCAATAGATAGTGAACGCGATTCCTCCCGGGTCAATTCTATGTTGTAAGTCATCATCGTATCTCCTTTTCAAAATCATAGCACAGATTCACTGTGTTGTCTACTGCCCTCGTAACCTCCGGGGCGGGGCGTTGATTAAGCGTTGATTTCCTCGTACATCTCTTTTGATATTCTGTCTCTCATGGCATTTCTGACGGAATCGTAATACTGCTGGTCTGTGAAAAGATGAATGAAGCCGACAGCGCGTAAGAAAATCATTCGTTCCTCACCACGGAAGAAAGACAAGATAATCTCCCGTTCTTTTTCGGTTCCTTGGATATATCTTTTCGCTACATCAAACGCTTGCTTCTGCGCGGTAGTCATTTCAATACCTCCCGGCCTGTGGCCTTTATTACGTTGCATAACGTATTTTGTAACTATAATATACTACGTTGATTAACGTATGTCAAGAGGTTTTTGAAAAATTCGCAAAAAAAATTTGACCGCCTTTCGACGGTCAATCATCAAGGGAAAGTAATTCTTTTGGTGTGGTCTCTAACGCTTCTGCGATTGCCACGACAAACCATGCGCGGGCGTTCTTCAAGGGGTATCTCCCGGTGCTGTACTGTTCCAGTGAGCGCGGGTTTACTCCGGCCTTTTCTGCGAGGCTCTTTACCGTAAAGCCTTTGGCGGTTATGTACTCTGAAAATCTCATATCATCACCCATAATTAAGATACCACGTTGTTTAACGTATGTCAACCCTGTACATTCTTTCTGGCCAGAGAAAGTGTAAATAAATTCAAAAGGAGAAAATAAATGTCTCTTACAACTGATACCGGACTTACCCCCGCCGACATCCGCGCCTGTACTTGCGGCAATGATGGCGGCAACGGCGGCTGGGGCGATAACGGTTCCTGGTGGATAATTCTGTTCCTGATTTGGGCTATCTTCGGGATTGGAAACAATGGCTTCGGCTATGGCGGCGGCGGTGGCGCCGGTTTGCAGGGAACGCTTACAAGAAATGACCTCTGCCAGGATATGAACTTCCAGGAAGTCAAGCGCGAGGTGCAGAACGCCAATGACGCCGTGAACCTTGGCTTTGCCAACCTCAACTCCACCATCTGCAACCAGCAGTATGACACCGCTGGCAAAATCAACGCTCTCGG
>CANQJJ010000072.1 GCA_947624215.1 uncultured Clostridia bacterium | reverse complement strand
GAGGAGAAAAGAGTTATGCAACAAACAAGAAAGCGGAGATTTCTGATCGCGTTTTGCTCGTTGCTGTTCGCATGCATCATGGGGATCGCGGTTGCGCAAGTCGTCCCCGCAAGGGCGGATGAGTTGGTTCTTTCCGGCAATACGGCCGAGTATACGTTCACAAATGATATGACAGAAGTATACGCCACTCGAGATACACGGTATCTATATAATCGTGCAACAAACGAGTGGACGAGTACACAAATAAAGAATTACAAAACTTTGACGACAAAACTCACTTTAACCGTTACGGATATTTCGAAAGGTTCGTCGTTAGCGTTTTATTGGAAAGTGTCAAATCAATATAGCACTTCGTTTGTTGTGACAAAAAACAGTGGGGGCGATTCGAGCGAAATTTTATCTGTGAAAGATTCCGCAGACTTCAAGTCGCATTTGCAATATGGTGACCCTGTGCAAGTCGATGATTTGAAGGTAGGTGACATTGTAGAAATCGCCTTTTGTGGCAAGGATAGGAATGAGTATTACACAGTTATAAAGGGTTTGCAAGTTCCGAACACCGAATTTTCTATTACAGCGAAGATTGCCGAAGATTCTATCGGTCACGGAAAAATGCAGACGGAGAAAAGCGAAGAAACTTTCGACACAGAGCAAAACCAAATCGTTGCAAAACGCGGTTACGACGAGAGCGTGACCTTTACGGCACTTCCCCAAGAAGGGTATACGGCATATTGGTTGAATTCAAACGGTGGAATTGCAAGCCATGTTGCGGAGCTTACGATTTCGGGGATTTCTGAGACGAATGCCGATACCGAATATACTTTACGTTTTATAAAACTTGATGAAAACGGTCTCGCTATCTCTTTTGATGCTGTGGTAGAGAATAGTCTTGGTTGGGCGAATGAAGACGGAAAATATAAGGCGCAGAATGTTGATGGGATAGACTATCGTACCCCCAGTGCCACGCTTACAGTCATCGCAAAGGGTGATGCCTATTTGAAGTTCACATATGCATTTTCTTCGGATCCTGCCGGACTTACCGGAGGTAATCCCAATCTCCGTATGACCTGCAATGGGCGACAGGATCCTGTAGTAGGCTCTACTTTACCTACGACGTATGTTCTTGGAACCGAACTCAAAGAAATGACGGGATATGTTCATCTTTCGAAAGAGGGGTTGAACGTTGTAGATGTAGATATAGAACTTGCCGGTTCGGGAGCGATTGGGAAGGTTGCTCCTGACGGGACTACCGTTTATTTCAAAGTTTTTGAGGTGGTCACCGAAGACGAACTTCCTGAAAAGCAAATTCACTTCCACTATAATCCAAATTATGCTGATTTAACGATCAACGGCGACCTTGTTCAAAAATCTGCCGAAGGAATCGTCGATTATGTTTTTACCACAAAATTGGGAAAACCGCTCGATTACAAAATCGTGGCAAAATCCGGCGTGATTTCTTCTATAGATGGTGAAACAACCGTAAAAACAGAGTTCGTCGCCTTAAACACAAACACCGATTACGATTATTGGCGCGAAACAGAAGAGGATATTGGTTTCTTTACCGAAGGACTTGTTTCTAACGGCGGTACCAAACTTGTGGTGAATGAAGACGAAACGGCGAGAGACAAGGATTTGCATTTGCGTTTTGAATATCAGGAATATGCGCCGAAGCCTACGTTAACTGCAAGTAAGACGGCAGACGGATCAGCCTCCGAAATTACAATTGAGGACGGCTCGACTGTTGAATTTCCTTATAATAAGGACAACGCTATCATCGTCCGAATTTATAATTTTGAGAAACTTACACGCGATGAGATCACTGTGAAAATCGACGGGCAAGTGCTCCCCACCAATCAAATCACCGGGTATAGTGATTATTTCGGATTTGTTGTCGATGATGTGAGGCAGAAAAATATTGAAATCAGCTACCAAAAAGAAGGGTATATCTGCACGGAGAATACTCTTTCGTTCAAACTACGCGAGGTTTATCAAGGCGATATCAATGACCTTGTGACGGTCGGTAATATTAGGATAGAAGACGTCAAGGCATCGCAATATTTGGAATTAACGCCGTATGTTTTTTCTCCGACCTATTCGGAAGGCGACAATATTGCATTTTTGGCCGGTAATTCCATGTATGAAACCGGTGAGAGCTATAATTTCGGTGAAGGCGGAGGAGCTTCCGTGCTTGGATTTACGCTGTCGGAAACCGAAGCGGGCGTGCTTTCCTTTGAATACCAGATAAAAGGTGTTTATGAAGATCTTCTTGGAATGCATACCATGATATCTCGCACACAAGCATGGTATCGTTTTGCAAATAAGTTCAGCGAGAACGAGATTAATCTTGTGAGTTATGACGGTGAGAACAAGGATGGTAACATTGTATGGGAGCAGACGACATCGCTTTTAGCTCGTGCAGTCGACGCTCAAGGTAAGATCGAATATGGCGAAACATCAAAATCGGTAGGAAAAACAGCATGGTATCGTGTTTCGATCAAAGTACCGCAGGAAAACGTTTCGGACACGGTTTACTTGTTGTTCTATACCCGTTCGTTGATGGATAAATCCACGCAGTCGCTTGCGATCCGCAATGTCAATTATATTTCGGGTACCGCGACAGCAAATATCAAAATCGTTGACGAAGGCAGTGGTTCCGTCGAAACAACCCTGAATGGCGAAGAGAGCAAAACCGCGACCACCGGCACAACCATTACGTATTCTCCTGCGATCGGCGATACGATTTCGCTGAAAGCAAGTGCCGAAGGAGCTACGTTCTACGGTTGGACGGTAAACGGCGAATGGCTTTCCGAGCAGGAAGAATTGAATTATATCGTCGATAGTGCCAAGACGGACATTATTGCCTATATTATGCCGAAAGGCTATTATGAAGCGCGACATGGCGGGACGTTTTATCGGAAGTTGGTCGGGACGGACGGCGCGCTCAGCCAAGTGAAAGACGGTGAAATCGTCATCACCTCAAACGACATTCAGATTTCACAAAGCATTGAGATCCCTGCGGGTATATCGTTGATTCTGCCGTATTCCGCGGCGGGCGAATATACCCGATTGGGCAATGCGGAAATTTCCACAAAACAAATCTCGTGGGCGACCAAGGAGCTTGAAACAAAAAACAAGTATTTCTCGCTCAAAATCGAAGATAAGGTAACGGTTACAATAAAAGGTAGCCTTTATATCGGCGGCGCGCTGAACTATCCTTCTACCGGCTACCAAGGACACACCTCGGGCGCCTATTCCGAACTTGTTAACAACGGCACGATCAATGTGGAAAGCGGCGGCGTGCTGGACGTCTATGGCCGCGTGACGGGTGCGGGTACGATTGACGTCGGTTCGGGCGCAAAGCTCTATGAGCCGTTCCTCATTCTCGACTTCGCGGGCGGCAACAATACATTGGATACATTCAGTGCAAACGTAACGCCGTTCAAACGCTATGCGATGATCAATATCGAGAATCCTTTTACGATCCATTTTGGCGGACAGCTTATCGGACATGCAACTTTGTATGCTCTTGAAATGTTCGTCTCTCTCGATCAGCCGTTTATCGGCGATAGCAGCGGCGACGGGCGCGGACACGATACCATGATCATGCTTTCGGAAGGCGCGAGCGTAACAGCAGAGTACGATCCCGAGACGGTCGTGGAGGGTGAGCTCGGAAACTGCACCGAACTTATCGGAAGAACGAAATTGACGTTTACGGGCGGCGCAAAGTTCAGCTACATGCTGTTCTCGGCCATGGGTTTTGAAGTTCCCACGACAGGTGTCTATTTCTCGATCCCGTATAACTTCGATCTGAATCTGACAGGCGGCGATTACGAGACTGTGACCGACTTCATGATCATGCCGGGTGCGACCGTGACCGTTGCGCAAGGCGCAAAACTCACGCTCAAAGCAAACGCATGGGTCTATGACGGTTTACAAGCGGGCGATCAGGCAGGAAAGAGCTATCCCTCTGCCGAGAAACTTGCGGCAAAAGGCCTTTCCAAGAGCGGGAACCTCATCGTCGACGGTACGCTCGTCATGGCAAAGAAAAATCAGTTTACAAGCTCGGGCGAATTGACGGGCAACATGCAACCGATTACTTTCCTCGGAATCATTCAAACGAGTGGAAAAACGGGGCGCATTGAAATCGGCGAAGGCGTAACCTTAAAGGGCAAAATCGTCGATGGTCTGAAAGATAAAAACTACTTCGCATACACCACGACTGCACGCGTGTGGGATAAGGCGCACAATTGCTTCGGCAATCTCGAAGCCGGCAAGCAGTATACGGCGACTTCGGGCGATGGGTTTACTTTGGAAACGCTCAACTACACGAACACGGAAAAAGGGGCAGAAGCGTCGGAGTTAAAACTCAACCAAACCATGAAAGGTTCGTGGATGATCGAGCACGAAGAGGACGTATATGATTGGGCGCCGAAGGCGGGCGAAGGAGACGATCTTTCGGATCGCAACAAGGTAGTCGAGATCACGCGGCAATGCACGCAGCTCGGGTGCGATCATTCCGTAAAGAAACATCTCTTCTACGGCGCGAACGATATCGGTTCCTATGAATTCAAAAACGATAAATTCACGGAAGAAGATCTCAAAGCGCTGTTCAAAAACTATTTCGGAGAATTGCCGGAAACCGTGAAGATCGAAAGCGTTCGATTGGACAACGCAGGCAATAAAGACGTCGCGACGTATCATGTTACGGTGCATCTTTCCGAAAACGGCGTATGGCTTGCGGACGGGCAATACGTGAATGAACGTACATTCGCATGGTCGGTGACAGCTTTCGATCTCAACACGCTGGGGCAAGATGCGTTTCGGCTGTCTGGAGAGAATCCGACCTATTGTTACAAAGCTCAGACACCGGGCTTTACGATCACGGTAACGAATAAGGACGGCAAGGAATTCACGCTTTCCTATTACGGTTCCGCCGGAAATTTCGAGGAGCTTGCAACCGTTGCTTACGACAATAATACGGACGCGGGGACCGCGAAAGTTACGCTTACGCCCAAAAACGAAAACTTTACGGGCGTCGGCAATTTCACCTTCGAAATCAGGAAGGCAAAGATCACCGTAAAGGCGGCAAACAAACTTTCTCCGAAAGGGGAAGACCAGGTGCCTCTCACGTATACCGTCGATGGCGCAACGTACGAAGACGGCAACAATATTCACAGTGAAGGCGCGTTCGCTCTTGCGGTCACAAACTTCAACAAATCGGAAACCGGGACGTACACGATCACCGTTGCATGGGCGGAAGGCTTTGAAAATGCGGCTCCGGCGAACAAAAATTATGAGATCGAATTCGTGGAAGGCGTTTACACGGTTACGATCGAGGCGTTCGGAGGAGCGGTATTCGGAGACGGCAGCTTTCCCTATGACGGCGATGCGCACGGTCTTGCCGTATCCGGTCTTCAAGACGGCGAAAACGGCAAGTATACCTATGTTTATGAGTACTATGCCGGAGAGGAGGCGGTCGGCAATCCTTTGGGCGAGGAACCTGTGAATGCCGGGACGTACACCGTAAAGGCGACGATCACGTTCACAACGGCGGACGGGGTGTATACGCAGACGATTACGGCAAAACTCACGATCGAAAAGAAACAGATTACGGTCGAGATCGAGGACGTCGACGAGACATACGGTCATGAATATCAGGCCGAAGATTTGAAATGGCACTATGCAGCCGGTTCCGCGCCCGTCAAGGAAGAACAGCTTCATATGACGCTCGCACTCAAAGATCAGCAAGCGGGTTCCCGTCTCAAAGCGGGAGATTATGCGATCGAGGGCAGCTGTTCCGAAGCGAATTATGCGGTCACATTTAGCGGCTCTTATGGCGAACAGGGCAAGTATACGGTGAAGAAGAAGGCGATCACGATTACGCTGCAGGCGCAAAGTTCGGTGTATAACAACGCGGTGCCCGAGGTCGGGCAGGCCAAGGATACGGCATGGAAAGTGACCGTCGGCGAGATCCTTTTGGGCGACGAACTTTCGGTGGAACTGTATCTGGAAACGCCGGGCAAAGACGTAAAAGCCGATGGCTATACGATCAAGGGCAGATACAGCAACGACAACTACGACGTCACGTTTGTGGACGGGACGTACACGATTACGGCGCGGCCGGTGACGGTGAAGATCGCGGATCAGGAAGCTGTGTACGA
>CANQJJ010000071.1 GCA_947624215.1 uncultured Clostridia bacterium | reverse complement strand
TAATGGTGGACCTGCGCAGGGTTGAACTGCGGTCTTACAAGGTTCAATCGCGGATCCTACACGCTTAGTCTATGGTCCGTCTCGCCGCGGGAGAGCCCACAGACAAGCTCTCTCCTCGGCATACCCCCGTCATTCATCGCCGTATGGGGGAGGTCCGCCACACGGCAACGTTCCCTACTCGATTACGCCCAACCCGCGGCCGTAGGCCTCCGCGGGAGGACGGAGCATAACTTAGGTTACGCCGCAAGCGCTACACGGCGGGCCGAAACCCTGCGCGCAGCACGTCTGCCGGACTTATCGTCAGCAATTAAAATTTTTCCGTTTTTACGGAGCCGAGCCTCCGGCGTGCATCCGACGACATCCGCTTGCAATCGAATCCGATACAGGCCCATGTCTATCATATTCTATACCCTTTTTTGCCGTTTGTCAATCATTTCGCACATGTTTTATTTTACGGCGCGATCACGCATGCCTTGTTCGCCTGTACGATACTTCTCACGCGTACCCCCATCCGTCACGGCTATGCCGCCACCCTCCCCCCCGAAGGGGCAGGGCTTGGGATTGCTCACACGGGCGCACAAGCACGTCATTCCGAGGCGTTGCCGAGGAATCTCGGAGTTTCCGCTTATACCAATGAAAGGGTTGTTCACACGACACTTGATCGTAATAAGATTCTTCGCGGATGGGCAGTTCGCTCTATTATTTCTCTATCGGCTCAGAATGACGCTCGGGTGGAGCTTTATCGGCTACTTCGCGCTACGCGCTCGTGTCGACCTTAGTAGCACAATCAGAAACCTCGGTCGGACAGAATGACGCTTTGATTGGGCTTGCTCGGACAGAATGACGCTTTGGATGAGCCCCGTCGCCACCTCATCCGCCCCTTACGGGGCACCTTCCCCAGAAGGGAAGGCAAGAAAATCCTTCCCACCGCCGTCACCAATCCGTACGGCCGCACAAAATATCAATGCTCACACCGAATAGGTCCGCGAGCTTCCATAGATACGAGAGCGTCGGCTCCATGCGGCCGCTTTCCCATTTGCTCACACACTGCTGGGTCACACCCACCGCCTCGGCAAGTCTTCCCTGCGAAAGCCCCCGCTCCGTTCGCATCTGCCTCAAATTTTCCGAAAATCTCAGTTCCACAAAAAAAGTTTACAACTATTCTTGTGAAATTCTTGACATACAACAATAGTTGTGATAAAATCATTTTAATCTATTCTTTTGGAGGATACTGATATGTATTGCAAAAATTGCGGAAAGGAAATTGACGACAAGGCTGCCATCTGCGTCTACTGCGGCGTTCCCACGTCGGCCTACGTCAGACTGGACGGGCAGGCGGATATCCCCGAGCAGAACAACGTCATGGCGATCGTGGGGTTTGTTCTCTCCTTCTTTGTTGCCGTTGCGGGGCTCATCTGCTCCATCATCGGCTACAGAAACGTGCCAAAATACGGCGGGAAAGGCAGAGGCTTCGCACTTGCGGGCATCATCATCAGCATTGTTTCCATCATAGGCACCGTGATCTACATTTGCATCGCGCTCTCCTTCCTGTTCAGTGCCATGCCGGGCGGCGGCTTATAAGCCAAACGGACGCGAGAAAAACTCGCGGGAGAAAATTGCCCTCACCTTGCCCGGTTTTCAGGCGGGGAGTATGCCGAACCGTACAACGTTATTCAACAAAAAAAGCAGGAGCTCATCCCTGCTTTTTTATTGTCCGCCGGCGTCAGTTCAGCACGACGTCTTTCAGGCTCTCATATTTCTCCATCGCGATGCGGCGGATGGTCTCCGCGTTGAGGCGGCGCTCGAAGGCCTCGTCCACCAGCTTCTTCGCCGTGAAGATCGCCTCCGTCCCGTACCGCAAATTCTTGATCTCCGATAAAAATTTCCCGCTCTGCCGCGTGCCCAAAAAGTCCCCGCTGCCCCGCAGTTCCAAGTCCTTCTCGGCGAGCTTGAATCCGTCGTTCGTGCTTCTCAAAATATTTAGGCGTTCGAGGGCCGTCTCGCTCTCGCTCCCCACGAGCAAGAAGCAGTAGCTCTTCTCGCTCCCGCGCCCGACACGCCCGCGGAGCTGATGCAGCTGGGAGAGGCCGAACCGCTCGGCGTTGTAGATGACCATGATGGTGGCATTGGGCACGTCCACGCCCACTTCGATGACCGTCGTGGATACGAGCGCATCGTATTCCCCACGCTTGAACGCGGACATGGTATCCCCCTTTTGCCTGTCCTTCATCTTTCCGTGCAGGAGGGCGAAGCGGATATCGGGGAGCATGCCGCGCAGGCGTTCGAAGAGTTCCTCGACGGAAGTCACCTCTCCCTCGTCGTCTTCGATCTTGGGACAGACGAAATAGGCCTGCCTGCCCCTGTGCACCTCGCTGCGGATCCAGCCGAACATGTCGTCGTATTTCCTTTCGGGGATGACGGCCGTGGAGACCTCCTGCCGCTCCTTGGGCTTATCGGGGATGGTCGTGATGTCGAGGTCGCCGTAGAAGATGAGTGACAGCGTGCGCGGGATGGGCGTCGCCGACATGACCAGAACGTCCACCGACTCCCCCTTCTCGCTGAGCGTGTTGCGCTGTGCCACGCCGAAACGGTGCTGTTCGTCGCACACGCAGAAGGCGAGGTTTTTGAAGTTTACGTCGCCCTGAAGCACGGCATGGGTGCCACAGAGAATGTCGATCTCCCCCGCTGCCAGCGCCTCTTTGAGCTCGCGCTTCTCCTTTGCCGTCGAGACCCCAGCGAGGTACCCCACCCGGTAGTCGGGAAAGAGCCTTTGGAGGAGGGCGAAGTTTTGCGCGGCGAGCACCTCGGTCGGCGAGAGGTAGACGGCCTGAAAGCCGCTCTTCACCGCCATGAAGATGCCCGTGAGCGCCACGGCCGTCTTGCCGCTCCCCACGTCGCCCTGCAAAAGCCTGTTCATGCGCATGGGGCCCGTGAGGTCGTCGTAAATGGCGCGCACCGCCCCCTGCTGGCCCTTGGTGAACTCGAAGGGAAAGCGCTTTTCGAAGGCGGCAACTTCCCGCTCGGTGACGGTATAGCGGCGCAGGCGGACCTCCCCCCTGTCCCCCTTGATGAGCTTGAATGCAGCGATGAGCACGAAGTATTCCTCGATGGCGATGCGCTCGGCCGCGGCTTGCATTTCACGCGTGCTGTTCGGGGCATGGATGGCACGGAATGCGTCTGCAAGCGGGGAGAGCGCGTATTTTGCGATCAGCTCCCGCGGAATGATGGAGGGAAATTCCTCCACCTCGAGCGCCCGCCGGATCGCGTCCCGCACCTCCCACTGCGCCAGCCCGCTCTTCAAGGGATAGACGGGCACGAGCCCCTTTAATTTCTTGGAGGCGTCGAGCAGCTCAAAGGTGGGATTGATGATGGAGATGCGGTCGTAGTAATTCTGCACGCGGCCGTAGAAGAGATACTCCCCCGGCTTGAGCTTGGAGACCACCCACGGCTGGTTGAACCACACGGCGGTGAAGTTGTCCCGCCCCTGTTCCAAGAGTGCGCGCACGATCCTCAGCTTGCCCTTGTTGCGCACGGGCTCGACGGAGATGAGCGTGCAGGCGATGAGCGCCATGTCCCCGTGCAGGACCTCGCGGACGGACATGCGGTTTGTCATATCCAGATAGCTGCGCGGAAAATACCGCACGAGTTCGGCCGTCGTGCGGATGCCGAGCTTGGAAAGATCCTTCGCCCGTTTCTCTCCGATCCCTTTCAATTGTGTGAGTTGCATACCCCCCTCCTTCGGACATGGTACCAACAAAAAAGCTACGCTTGGCGTAGCTTGTGTTTTTTACTCTAACGATAGCAGGTAGTAGTACACGGGCTGTCCGCCGCTGTGGTAGTCGACGTCGCAATCGGGGAAGGCCTCCTGCACTTTCTCGGTGAGGGCCGCGGCGTCTTCCTCGCTGACCCCTTCGCCGTAGTACAGCGTGATGACTTCGTGGTAGTCCTCCTTGAGCTTGTCGAGAAGGGTGAGCACGGCGTCGTCGATATTGTTGCTCTTGGCCAAGATCTTCTTGTCGTCGAGGCCGATGATGTCGCCCTCTTTGATGTGGAAGCCGTTGACGTTGGTCGTTCTCACGGCATGGGTGACCTGCCCTGCCTTGACGTTGTCGAGCGCGTGGATCATGTTGGTCTTGTTCTCCTCGGCGGAGGCGTCGGGAGAGAAGGCGAGCGCGGCGGCAAAGCCCTGCGGGATGTTCTTGGTGGGAATGACATGGATGGTCCTGTTCTCCACGAGCGCCTTGGCCTGCTCGGCGGCGAGGATGATGTTTTTGTTGTTGGGGAAAACGAACACGTTGTCCGCATTGATCTTCTGCACGGCCGTGGCGATGTCCGAGGCCGAGGGGTTCATCGTCTGCCCTCCCTCGATGACGCGGTCGACGAAGAGGTCCTTGAAGATGTCTGCGATGCCCTGCCCCGCACAGATGGCGAGCATGCCCTGGTCCTTCTTCTCGGCGGCGATCTTGGCTTTCAGGAGCCTGTTCTGTTCGAGCATGTTCTCGATCTTGGGGCGGTCGAGTTCGCCGAGTTCGAGGGCGTAGGTGAGGGCCACGCCGGGGCTGTTGGTGTGCACGTGCACCTTGATCATCTCCAGATCGCCGATGCAGATGACGCTGTCGCCGATGTTCATGAGATTCTCGCGGAGCTTGTCGATGTCTGCGAGCGTCGTGCTCTTTTTCAGATTGATGACGAAGAACTCCGTGCAGTAGGCGAACTGGATGTCGCCGAGGTCCATGTTGATGATGTCGGAATTGTCGCCGAAGACGTCGTCGGGGTTGACGGCAGTGCCCGCATCCGTGGGGACATCCGAGACGATCTCCTCGCCCATGAGTGCGGAGAGGAACCCGCGCATGATGGTCATGAGGCCGACGCCGCCCGAGTCTACCACGCCCGCCTTTTTGAGCACGGGGAGGAGTTCGGGGGTCTTGGCGAGTGCCCTGTCGCCCTCTTCGATGACGGCGGGGATGAAGACTTCGTAGTCGCGCATCTTGCCCGCATTCTTGACTGCGAATTCGCTCATCATGCGGACGACGGTGAGGATGGTCCCCTCCTTGGGGATGGAGACGGCGTTATATGCCACCTTGGTGCCCTGCTCGAGGGCCTTGGCAAAGGTCTTGGTATCCACTTCGGGCTTGGAAGCGCGAAGGACGGAGCAGATGCCGCGGAAGATCTGGGAAAGGATGACGCCCGAATTGCCGCGCGCCCCCTTCAGGGCTCCTCTCGAGACGAGATCGCATACCTCGGGGAAGGTATTGGACGCGGAGGAGGAGAGCTCTTTGACCGCCGACTGCATCGTGAGGGACATGTTCGTGCCCGTATCGCCGTCGGGGACAGGGAAGACGTTGAGTGCGTCCACCTTGGCGCGGTTATTTTCGAGCGCCTTGGCACCCGCGAGGACCATCTTGCGGAAGGTGGCGCAGTTGATTGTTTTTTGCATTGATAAAAATCTCCCGAATTGAAGGCGCGGCCCCTCAGAGTTTGAGGCCGATGACGTTTACGTTCACAGTATCCACGATCATGCCCGTGAAGTTTTCCACCTTATATTTGATGGATTCTTTGAGGGACTCTGCAACGGCCTCGATGGAGACGCCGTATTTGATGATGACGTAAACGTCGATAAAGATGCGGTTGCCCTGCGTCGAGATCTTGACGCCTTTTCCGCCCGCATCCTTTTTGAGAAGCTCGGCGATCGTATCCGTAAAGCGGCGTGCGACAGTATCAACGATGCCATAGCTCTCGAGCGCAGCCTGAGACGCGACTTTGGCGATCGCCAAATCGGATATGGAAATTTTACCGTATGCGTTACTCGTGCTTACAGACATAATGCGAAACCTCTTATCTTATTCTACCCCATCGGGCATGATTTGGCAAGCGATATTGGAAAAAAATTTGGAATTCGGAAAATTTTTTGGCGGGAGGGCGTGTTTTTAATTGATTTTTTCGCGATGAAATGGTATCATAGCTATGTTGCGGGAGCGAAGAGCTTTTGCGCGCAAAAAAAGAGGAAAATCCCGTGGAGGTAGAGATATGTCGAGAGTTTGCAGTATTTGCGGCAAGGGGCAGACGGCGGGCAACAACGTCAGCCACTCCAACCGTAAGACGAAGAGAACGTTTGCGGCAAACGTGCAGAAGGTCAGCTATAAGAAGGATGATAAAGTCGTCACCGGCTATGTTTGCACGCGCTGCCTCAAAAGCGACAAGGTCGAAAGAGTTTAAGGCCTGCGTCTGAACATGCAAGAAATGAGCGGTTTTCACCGCTCTTTTTTGTTACTGCCGGGTGGTGTTATGGCTTTATCCGGCGGCGGGGAGACACCCCCTACCTGTCGCTGACGCGACATCCTCCCCCCTCAGGTATAAGGGGGGAGGCAACCGCGTTTGAGCGTACCGTGTCTGCAACCAAACAAACCCAAGCGTGCCCCCTCCATGGGAGGGAGGGTAGGGGGGTGGGTGGCGACCAAGCCCAATCAAAGCGTCATTCTGAGCCGAAACGGCTTGGATTTAAGCGAACTGCTCATCCGCGAAGGAATCTTGCTACGACCAAGCCCGTGTAAACGATAATCGGACTTCGTTCTTCGGGATCCTTCGGGGACAGCCGCGTCGGACTTCGTATCAACATTCCG
>CANQJJ010000070.1 GCA_947624215.1 uncultured Clostridia bacterium | reverse complement strand
AGTGAAAAGGATGAATTTTGATAGTTAAATTCTGCGTTTTATACTTAGAGTTTCCCTGCGAGTTCATGATAAAAGCATTCGCTATGCGCTTGAAAAATATGACAAGGACGTGTCGGAGGATCAGCCCTCTTTTTTGGTGTAGATGCCGGGGGAAAGCTCGATATTGGGGCCGAAAAGGGTTTCCTCCGCTTCGCCTCCGTCCGCCTGCACGGTCCACGTGCTCCCGGGTTCAAAGGTCAAACCTTTGTGCGAAAATGTTTCGCCGCCGGCATTCTCGATGAGGCGCAAAGAGGTCGGGATCGTAATTGTTTCCAACGACGAACAATTCGCGAAGGCCCCCTCTTTTACTTCCGTCACGCCCTCGCAAAGAACGACCGTTTTAAGATTGGTGCACCCGCTGAACGCGTTTGCCCCGATGATCGGGACGCGGATCGTCACACTCGTTAAATCAGATTCGCCCAAAAATGCCCCTTCGCCGATGCCGAGTACTTTGTATCCTTCGATCTCCGCGGGGATCTCAAGTTCAACGCCTGACTTCCGCCCCATACCCGTTATCGTGATGCCATCCTCGGACATGGTATAGGCGAATGCGATGGGATCCTCTTTGTCGCACCACTTACACCTATGCGTTTCCTCGCTGTAATGATGCCCCACCATGGGGATCTCCTGCGTAAACATCTCCCCGCAGACGGTGCAATAACAGGATTTCAGGCCCGTCGTCTTGCAAGTGGCTTCCCGCAACACGCCCGCCTCCTGCAAGGTATGCGCCAGCCGTTTCATCGGTCGATATTCGCGCGCCTCGCACCCTTCATGCTGACACTCCCGCACCTCGATCCCCTCGGCACTGCAAGTAGGCGCAACCTCAACAGACCACGCCCCATCAAAGACATGGTATGCCTCGACGCCGCGCTCCTCACCGACCCACCAATATCCGTCCTCCTTGACGACCGGCGAATCTCCGTCCTTACCGTCCACGCCATCCTTACCGTCCACGCCATCCTTACCGTCGACACCGTCTTTACCGTCTTGACCCTTTTCTCCTTGGGGACCTTGAATCCCGGGATCGCCCTTCTCACCTTGGGGACCACGTTCTCCCTGTGCGCCCGTGTCGCCTTTTTCTCCTTTCTCTCCTTGCTCTCCCTTCTCTCCTTTTTCTCCCTGGAGACCTTGCTCCCCTTTTTCACCGTCTTTACCGTCTTTACCGTCTACACCATCTCGTCCGTCTACGCCGTCCGTGCCATCCATGCCCTTGATGCTACCTATCAAAAGCCAACCTGACGACGTTTTACGATAGACATCGAAAGTCAAAATATCAAGGTAAAAATCGTTCTCGACACCGACTTCTTCTTTGGGCACACCCTCTCCCGTGTACCACGTCGCTCCGTCTTTTCCGTCGGCTCCATCTTCACCGTCTTTCCCGTCTTGACCTTTCTCACCCTGCGGACCTTGAGCTCCCGTATCTCCTTTGTCTCCTTTTTCACCCTGTTTGCCCTGTTCTCCTTGCGGGCCCTGAGCTCCGTCTTTACCATTTTCCCCATCCTTTCCGTCTATACCATCTCGTCCGTCCACACCGTCCTTTCCGTCTTGGCCGTTGACGCCATTGGTGCCATCCATGCCCTTGATGCTACCCATCAAAACCCAACCGGATGAAGTTTTATGATACACTTCGAATGTGAGTACGTCAAGATAGAAATCATTCTCGACACCGACTTCTTCTGTGGGCACGCCCTCTCCCGTGTACCACGTCGCTCCGTCTTTTCCGTCCTCACCATCCTTGCCGTCGGCTCCGTCTTGGCCCTTCTCACCTTGGGGACCTTGAGCTCCCGTCTCGCCTTTTTCTCCCTTATCCCCTTTCTCACCCTGTTTGCCCTGTTCTCCTTGCGGGCCTTGGGCGCCGTCCTTACCGTCTTGGCCGTCTTTTCCGTCGGCTCCGTCTTTCCCGTCGACGCCGTCTTTTCCGTCGGCTCCGTCCTTGCCGTTGACGCCGTCCGTGCCATCCATGCCCTTGATGCTACCCATCAAAACCCAACCGGATGAAGTTTTATGATAGACATCGAAGATCAAGACATCAAGATAGAAATCATTCTCGGCACCGACTTCTTCTTCGGGCACGCCCTCTCCTGTGTACCACGTCGCGCCGTCTTTTCCGTCCTCGCCATCTTCACCGTCTTTCCCGTCTTTCCCGTCTTGACCTTTCTCACCTTGGGGACCTTGTTCACCCGTCTCGCCTTTCTCGCCTTGCTCACCTTTCTCACCCTGTTTTCCCTGTTCTCCTTGCGGACCTTGTGCTCCATCTTTACCGTCTTCTCCATCCTTTCCGTCTATACCATCTCGTCCGTCTGCACCGTCTTTTCCGTCGGCTCCGTCCTTGCCGTTGACGCCATCGGTGCCATCCATGCCCGCAACATGGCCGCACAAAACAATTTCGCCGTTGGAAAGTTCCAGCACGAGGTCGCCGCTTTCGGTCACATACGCACGCGAAACCCCGACGCCGTCGGCGCCCGCGTCACCCCGCTCGCCCGATGCACCGTCACGCCCGCGCACAACGCCGCAGTTCAACCTTCGCCCATCGAAAAACTCCACGATGAGTTCACCGTTCTCGTCCACGTAGATGTCGCCCACGCCCGCGCCGCGCTGAGTGTCGGCCTTGGAAAACGAGTCGATCCACGCATCGTAATCGCCGACAAAACCCGCCTCCTCGGCCCTCTCATAGGCCTGATACAAGGGGTCCATGGCCGCACTGCACACGACGGAACCAAACCAGGAAGTTACGCAGACAACGATCGACAATAACACCATTGAAACCACGGCAGAGAACTTCATAAGTGCCTCACATTTTTCATTTTTTTCTGTATTATAGGAGTATTTTGAAAACATGTCAAGAGAAATTTGAACAAATTTTGCCGCACTTTCTGAACTTTTTTCATTTGAAACAAAAAAATCCCCTCTCGGGGAGTGATTTTGTAGTTTTTTTAGTGTTTATAAGGTAGGGCCTAAGCCATTGGAATGAGAACGAAACCCTTTCGGCGCACAAGGACAGTGCGCCACTTCCCCTTACAGGGACAGCAAGGGGGTTGGGGATTCGCTTACCACCACGACAATGAGGTGATGTTTACTTCGCCTTTGGCTCGTGTCGCGCTTGGAATCACAAATAGAAGCCTCGCGCGGTCGACGGAGCTCAACATGACGTGATTGGGAATGGCTTGTCGTTCACACGGGCTTGGTCGTAGCAAGATTCTTCGCGGATGAGCAGTTCGCTTAAATTCTTACTCTGCTGGCTCAGAATGACGCTTTGATTGGGCTTGAGTGTCAATCGAAAACCCCTCACCGCCGAAAGGGCATCGGCGGAGCTCCCCTTACAGGGGCGCCAAGGGGACGCTTATACGGGCTTGGTCGCCACCCCCCCCTACCCCACTCCCATGGAGGGGGCACGCTCGCGCGCCCGCGAGCGGGATTCCATATTTTGAAAAATTGTCATACATTATAGTGGAGGGCCTTTGTGAGAAAAAGGATTTCCCTATCCCATGAAAAAAACAAAAGACGGGCACAAACGTACCCTAAGAATCGTAAAACGTATCTTGTTCTCCGTTCTGCTCTTCATCGCGGCAGGCGGCGCCGTCATGATCGCATGTCTCTTCGGCGAGCACGGACTGTTTGGCTATCAGACGCGGATCGTCATGTCCTCGTCAATGCAGAAAAACCCGCAGGCCGACACCGAAAATTATGCCATCCCCGATATCCCCGCCGGGAGTTTGATCCTCATACGGCTCGTCCCGCCCGGGGAGCCTGAACGCGGCGCCTTCTATTCCGCTCTTGCCCCCGGCGACGTTCTGACATTTTCCTACAAGATCATCGGCGGGAGCACCGTGGTCACACACAGGATACAGAGCATTGAAAAGCGGGACGGCGGGTATATCATTGTGCTCTGCGGCGACAACGGGACGCATGTGGGCACGCAGACCATCGACACCTCCGACACGCAGAGCCCAAACCGCATGATCGGCAAAGTTGTCTCAAAGAGCCATTTTCTCGGCGTGCTCCTGTGCATCCTGCGGCAGCCGCAAAGTTTTATCGTCCTGTGCACGGTCGTTTTGGCGGCCGTGATCATGGAAACGATCGGACGGAAAGGCCGTTCTGCTTTCAGACCGAAGTCCCTCCGCGCAGGGGGAACTATGAAAAATAAGATCTTGATACCGGTTGTTACACTCCTTGTTCTATGTTGTCTCGCGCTTGCGATCGGCATTTCCTACGGTCTTTACGACGAAACGGTGTCCTTCCAAACGCATCTGGTGGCGGGCTCCCTGAAAGCGACGCTCGAACGGGTGAAGCTCACGACCTACAATATCGGCAGTGACGGCAACTTTTCAAACGTTGTCGACGACAGCGTCAAGGATTTTTCTACGGAAACGCAGGACAATATTTTCGGGATAACCGAGGGAACGCAGATCGCGCCCGGCAGCACATTTACCGCGGAAATGCGGATAACAAACGGCGGCGACGTGGCATTTTACTACTATATCGAGACCCTGTACAACACGATGGTGAGCGATAATACCTTTGCCTCCATGTTGCAGCTGACAGTCTCCGCGGAGAACGGCGTGCAACGCGAAGTGCGTCTTGCAGACGGGCTTACGCAGGGCGCCGAGGATGAGGCGATCGGGACGGTCAACGTCGGCGAAACGAAAAATTTTACCGTGACGCTGAAATTTCTTGACGACGAAAACAACAACAAAGTGGAAAACAAGTTTGTCCTGTTTGACATTTGCATTCACGCCGTGCAGAAGATCGAAGCGGCATAGCGAGATGAAACTGCCCGGCGGGATATAACGCGGGCACGAGATAAGAGGAACTCCGCGGGCGCGCGCGGTAATGCAGTCGCGGGATATAAGAAAAGGCACGCCGAGGCACCTTGCCCCGGCGTGTTTTTGGGTGGGAATGTGAGATGAAGAGAAATATTACACCCAATCAGGTGTAGCAGTATTCTTAAATGCATCTTTTCCGACATTTTGACTTGCCGAAGAATTGATTTTGAGAGTCTCTATCATGGAGCAATCGTAGAAAGCGCCGCTATCTATTATTGTTTCATTCGTAATTGTTACACTTCTAAGAGCTGAGGGAACATAATAATATTGTGGCCCACTTATTGAGCGATTATAAACAGAAACAGATTTGCTACCCTGATAACTGCCAGATCCAAAAATGTACCCAAAACAAGCGCTTGAACCATTATTCCCTCTTTGATATCCGACAAAAGGCAAAGTGATACTTTTAACAAAGGAGCATCCATTGAATGCCCCCTCTCCGATAGAGGTTACAGAATCCGGAATAATAAATTCCCCCGCCTTTGTGGAATTGACAGAGGAGAGCGCAGTACACCCTTTGAAGGCGCTCGACCCAATCGTATCTACAGAATCATTGATAGTAAAGCTACTCAAAGAGATACAACCACTGAAGAGAGAGGAGGGAATAATTGTAATGCTCGGCAAATTGATCTTCTCGATTTTCGAACATCCTGCAAAACTGCTAACACCAACTTGCAGGATCCCGTCATTCAAATTGATTTCAGTCAACATGGAGCAATCGTAGAAAGCACCGCTATCTATTATTGTTTCATTCGTAATTGTTACACTTCTAAGAGTTGAGGGAACATAATAATATTGTGGCCCACTTATTGAGCGATTATAAACAGAAACAGACTTGCTGCCCTGATAACTGCCAGGTCCAAAAATGTACCCAAAACAAGCGCTTGAACCATTATTCCCTCTTTGATGCCCCACAAAGGGCAGCGTAATGCTTCGAAGAAGAGAACAGCCATTAAACGCGCCTTCACCGATAGAGGTTATGCTCTCGGGCACCGTGATCGATGTGATGCCATAACAACCCTTAAATGCCGAAGCGGGAATTGTGTCAATGAGTGTCCCGTTGTGGGAGGCGGGGATGACGATGTCACCCGAAATGGACGTGTTCGCAGCCTTCACGGAAGCACCCGAATAGATGAAAGTGCCGTCGCTGTCCTCCTTGGGTTGAGAAGAACTATTTCCGCCTGAGGAATTACCGCTATTGCTACCACTTGAAGAGCTACCATTATTACTACTGCTTCCACTTGAAGAACTGCCGCTATTGCTACCACTTCCGCTTGATGAACTGCTACTATTGCTATCGCTTGTTATCCCGCTGTTTCCGCTATCAAATCTAAGAAATCCGCAAGCGGCTAATCCCACACAAATAAAGGCTACCAATGCAGCAAGCGATAAAATCGTCTTAAAAAATGCTTTCATTTTACCATTCTCCTTGTAAATAATATAAAAATAAAAAGTGCGCCAACCGAAGTAAGCGCACTGCAAAACGCAAACTCCGATTGTCGCCAAACAAGTTTATACAGGGTACAGTTTTACAACACCCATATATTGGAATTCGCAGTTTTGCCAAATTCAAATATAGGTGTTATAGGGGCAGAGTATACCTCCCCCTTAAATCAAAATTACATGAAAAAAACTGTACGCCTCCTCAAAAAAGAATATAAACTTGTTTGGCGATTTCAGTATACCACGGAAGTGATTGCTTGTCAAGAATTCGATAGAAAT
The DNA here is from genome assembly GCA_947624215.1 of uncultured Clostridia bacterium. Classification (GTDB taxonomy): domain Bacteria; phylum Bacillota; class Clostridia; order Christensenellales; family Borkfalkiaceae; genus Gallimonas. The sequence continues at coordinate 252 of CANQJJ010000070.1, read as the reverse complement.
TTTCGTAAAGAAAAAACGCCTTTGACGCACAAAAATCGCGTACCCGCGAGAAGTCTTAAAAAAATTGCCCCCAATTTTTTGGGGGCAGATTTGGGGGCAAGAAAAACAAACAGCATCGATTTTGATGATTTTTTAGCGAAAATACCGCGATTTTTGCAAAAATCGCGGTACTTCGTGGTGGGCAGAGGTGGATTCGAACCACCGAAGTCATTGACGTCAGATTTACAGTCTGATCCATTTGGCCGCTCTGGA
>CANQJJ010000069.1 GCA_947624215.1 uncultured Clostridia bacterium | reverse complement strand
ACAATTCTTCTGCGGGACGGAGGCATACGCGCTTTCTCCCGACGAGGCGCGCATCCTGCGGGAATGGTTTTCGCCCTCGGACTTGGAGAAGGATACCCTCCGCCGCATGATCGAGACCTTTCAGATCCTGAAAAAATAGCCCGTAAAGGCATTCATAAGCACAAAAAAACGGCGGGTCTTCCCCGCCGTAAATTTTTTTCTGACCCCTTACCGCAGACATGGTATGGGGATTTTCTCTCTTCAGCGAGGACGGTCGGGCGGAGTACCCATGCCTCCGCCGAAGCCTCCGCCAAAACCGCCGCCGAAACCTCCGGGGGGAGTGCCGCCCGGATTTCCCATATTGCCCTGCGAACCGACCGAGGTGATGACCGAAGATACCGTGAATGCGCAGAGCTGCGTATCTCCGCCGTAGAGTTTGAAACTCCCTCCCGTAACGAGTTCGGGGCAGGATACAATGACCGATTGACAGTTCTTTTCTACGGTAACGGAGAAGATGGGCGTGCCGGCTTCATCGGTCAAAGACAGGACGGTATTTGCGCTTATCCTTTGGTTTTGCGCATAGGACAGCACGTTCTGTTTGCAATTGTTTGCGGGCGTTTCGACCATTCCGAGAGGGCCGACAGCAAAGAGATAGCCGCCGTCGATCACGATGCCTCTGTCTGCGTCGAGCGCGCTGTTTGCACCCGAAGTCGGACCGAACACGATCAGCGTGCCGCCCGTCATGTTGATCGAGCCGTTGGAATCCACGCCGTCGCCCTCGGCATTGACGTAAATTTCGCCGTCTGAGATGATGATATGCTCGACAACGCTTGCGTCGTCGCTCGCCGCATTGATCCCGTCGTCGCTCGCCGCAATGTCTATTTTGCCGCCTGTAATCTCCACATAGCCGCCTTCGATGCCCTCATAGCTTTTCGTCACGGTGACCGTGCCGCCCGCGATCTTCGTAAGATTATCGCTCGTCAAGGCGTCGTCATAGGTGGAGATCTCAAACGTGCCGCCCGCGATGACGGTGTTTCCGCTGTTGGCGTGGATGGCGTCGTCCGTGCTGTCGATCGCAAAGGTACCCGCCTCGATGATAATGGAGTAGTCGCCTTCGCTGACGGCGATCTCTTCGTTCTCATTGTCGGGATCTGGATATTCGATCTCCCCGACTTTGATCGCCTTGCAGCCCTGCACAAGCCCGTAGAGCTGACTTGTGTTATAACGGCCCGTTTCATCGCTCGCGATCCTCTGATAGGTGCTTCCCGATTTGATATACTTGAAATCGTCCGCGTCTATCCCGTATTCCGACATCTGCGTTTTGGGGACAAACGTGCCCGTCGTCTTGATATTGTAGTTGCCGCCGTCGATGTAGACGACTGTGTCGGCTTGGATGCCGTCGCCCTCGGAGGCGCAGGTGTAGTTCACATTTTCGAGGCGGACATAGCCCTCTTGGGTCGTAAACGCTGTTGTTCCGTCGTCGCATTCGGCGTTGATCCCGTCTTTCCTCGCGGCGAGCACTTGGAGGTCACAATCGCGTGCGGAGACGGAGAGCGCAGACATGGTATGGGTCTTTGCAGTCAGTTTGAGCGTCGCGCCGACGATGACGAGCTCCTTTGAGACCTTGATCGCGTGCTTATGTTCGCTTGCGGCCGTGAGCGTGCCCGTGCCGTTGACCGAGAGCGAGCCCTTGATGTGCACGGCATTCGCGTCCTCCGCGGCCGTCTGCACTTTGTTCTCCGTCCCCGGAAGCAGGGTGAGCGTTACGTCCGCCTTCTTGTGTTCTGAGCCGTCGAGCGCGGGGGCGGTAGTGCTCTCAATTGTCGCCCCGCCGAAAAAGAGATGCAGCGTAAGGCCGTCTTCGGCAATGCGGATGCCGCCGTATCTTCCGCGGAAGAGGTAGGAACCGCTCTTTGAGAGTTCCACCGTGCCGTCTGTTTCGGGCAGGACCGTGGCCCCGTTCTGAGAGGTGTTTTCGGCAAGTGCGGCGTAATCGGGCAGGGGTATGTCCGCGATGAGACCCTCCGAAGGGTCGTCTGCTTGCTCGATGTCGCCCGTCGCGCCTCCGCCCGTTTCCGACCCTTGGGGACCCGCGGGGACCTTTCCTCCGCCGCATCCCGCCGTGCACGCGAGCAGAAAAATCAAAAGGAAAACAGGGAAAAATTTCTTCATGTTGCTTCTCCGAAATTAGAATATAAAATCATTATAACATAAAATAGGTTGGCTGTGCGTGAAAATTTTATAAAATTTTGTGAAAAATGATTATTTTCGTGTGAAATCCAAAAGATTCGAGCAAATTTTTTTCGCAAAAATGTCCCAAAACTCTAAAAGTGTGATATGATGTAAGATAATTTGGGGGTAAACGGTGAAACAAGAGGGGAGCATCAAGCAAAAATTGGATCCGAAGAAGGAGGCCGATAAGTCGTGGTATCTCTCCCTGCTCGACGCGGGGGAGCAATTTTCCTATGAGGAAGGCCACCTCCGTCTCGTGCTCGCCGCCCTCAAGAGTTTCTATGTCAACCGCTACCGCACGGCGATCGCGTCGCTCAAAAAACAGATCGCGGCCATCCGTGCCAAGGAGGACTACTCGGCGGCCGACTATCGGGCCATCCTCCGCTGCAACGGCGAGATCGAGTCGCTCACGAACAAGCTCAACGCCTACAAGTGCTTCTTCTCCGAGCCCTACTTTGCCCGCATGGACGTGGTGGACGGGAAGGAGGGGTATAACAGCTACTACATCGGCAAGAAGGGAGACATCAACCTCGAGATCGTCGATTGGCGTGCCCCGCTCGCCGTGCGCTACTACCAGAAGAGCCGCGTCAATTTTACCATCAACGAATACGACTACCGCACCGTGCTCCGCCGTGCGCTCTCGGTGAAAAACGGCAAGCTCTACGATTTCAAGAACGAGTTTCTCTCCGTCAGAGACGTTTTGACCCCCGAGGAGATCGCGGGCAGGGACGAGGAACTGCTCTTCGACCCTTACCTTCGCAGCATCATCAAAAGCCGCAAGGACGACGTGCACATCCGCGACATCATCCGCACCATACAGGAACAGCAGTTCGAAATCATCACCCGTCCCGAGCGGGAGAGTTTCGTGTTGCAGGGCTGTGCGGGGAGCGGCAAGACGATGATCCTTCTGCACCGCCTGAGCTATCTCATGTATAACAACGACGCGCTCAGCCCGCGGGACGTGCTCGTCATCACGCCCTCCGACTCCTTCAACGCCTTCATCGACGAGCTTTCGCGCGTTTTGGAACTGAAAAAGGTGTCTACGGTCACGCTCGCGAGCTATTTCTTCCGCGTGCTCTCCAACGAGGGGATCGACCTCGAAAGCAGGCTCTCGGGGACGCGCGAAAACGCGCAGTATCTCGCCTACCTCTACTCGGAGAAATTCAGCGGCGACGTGAAAAAACAGGTGGCGCGGCTCTACGGGGACGTCTACGGGCTGTTCACCTCGGCCGAATGCCGCGAGGTGGCCGAGAAGCTGCATGCGGACTGCATCGCCAAGCGCGGCAAGTTCACCCGCATCAAGAACGCCTCGACGCGCATCCGCCGCACCGTGCTCGGGGAGATGAAGGAGAACAAGGAGGGGGGATTTTATTTCACCAAGCCCTTCCGCAGTCTCATCTCGGCGTTTGCGCAGGTGGAGGACTTCCTCACCTATGTGCTCGAAGAGCCTCCCCGTTCCCCCGACTATTTCTTCCGCCAATTCACGGAATTTTACCGTTGCGCGCACTTCATCTCCGCGGGGGGAGAGCGCATCCTCAGGGAGGCGGCGGTGGACCTCACCGCACTCGACGGACTCATCGACCGCGAGATCTTCGACCTCAAACGCTACCGCATGCGCCGCGCGGGAGGGGAGGTCTATACCTATGCCGACCGCATTGCCCGCCGCGAGGAGCTCAAAGAGGAGATCGGGCGCGCCAAGGCGACCATCTCGGAGATCGGGGGCGGGATGGAGCTCTTCGGCGAATTCTATGCGGTCATGCGGCTTACGGGGCCGTGCGCCGAGCTCGGCAAGTGCAAAGACGGGGTGGACATCGCCCGCTGGCTGTACCGCGAAACGGTAAAAAAATACAAGCGCCGCTTCGGCATGCAGGGGATCTATCCCTCCGACGGCTATGCCATTGCCGCCGTGCTCACCGAGGCGGGCAGGCGCCTCACGCCGCGCTACGGGCTCGTCTTCATCGACGAGGGGCAGGACATCTCCAAGGGCGAATACGACCTTCTGCGGCGCATCCACGGGGAGGCCGCCTTCAATATCTTCGGAGACCTCAAACAGAACATCACCGATTGGCGGGGGGTGAAGAGCTGGGATGTGCTCGGCTATCCCGTCTATACCCTCAACCAGAACTACCGCAACACCAATGAGATCGTGGAGTTCGTCTCGGGCGTCGCCAAGACGGACATGTTGCCCATCGGATTGCACGGGAGCGAGGTGCAGAAGTTGCGTCTGAGGCAGGTCACCGCCTTCTTCAAAGACAAGCCGGGGCTCAAAGCCGTCATCGCGCAGGAGGAGCATCTTCACCTCTTCGAGAAGCGGGGCTACAAGCGCCTGTCCCCCGGCGGCACCCTCTCCAAGACGCGCATCAACGTGATGTCCGTCTATGAGAGCAAGGGGTTGGAATTTACGGCAGTGGCCGTTTACGAGGGGGGCATGTCCGAGAACGAGCGTTACATCGCCTATACGCGCGCCCTCGCCGAGCTCGCCGTGATCGAGGAAAAGGGGTAAGAGCAGCCATGGCATCACACCGCATGAAAGACATCTTTTTATTGGACATGGACGAGACGCTTCTCGACTTCCCGCAGGCCGAGCGGGTGAATTTCCGCATGTCGCTCGAAGCGTACGGCGTAAAAGACCCCGACGCGCTGTATCCCCGCTTCCACGCCATCAACGACGGGCTGTGGAAACTGCTCGAAGTGGGGGAGATCGGGCGCGAAAAACTCAAGAGCGAGCGCTTCCGCCTGCTGTTCGGGGAGTATGGCATCGCGGCGGACTACGAGGGCGTCGCGGCCTTTTACTATGAAAATTTCCCCGCGCTCTGCTTCCCCTACGAGGGCGCGCGGGAGTTTTTGGACGCGCTCTCGCGGCGGGGCAGGGTGTATATCACCACCAACGGCGGGGCGAAGATCCAGAGAACGCACATCGACCTCGCGGGCTTTTGGCCCTTTCTTGCGGGCGTCTTCATCTCCGAGGAGGTGGGGGCAGACAAGCCCTCCGAACGCTATGTCAGGGCGGTAAGAGAGGGCGTCGAAAACTTCGATCCCGCCCGTGCGCTCTACGTTGGCGACAGCCTGACCTCGGACATGGTATGCGCCGAACGGCTCGGCACGGACTTCATCCTGCTGAGAAGGGATGGCCGCCCTGCGGGCTACGAAGGCGCCTTTGCGGCCTCTTTCGGCGACATTTTGAAGACGCTCTGAGGGGAAGTTTTATCCTCGTCCGTCCCCCGTGCAGGGGGATTTTTTTGTGCCGCGGGAAAAATTTTTTCGCCCGTCCGCCCGAGGAAACCACCGCAAAATCCTGTGAAACGCTTGCCAATCTCATCTATATATGGTATAATACACAGGAAATTCATAAATTTTACGAGGTATCCATGCAAGAGAGTCATTACGACGCGAGAGACATTACCATCCTCGAAGGGCTCGAGGCAGTCCGCCTGCGGCCCGGGATGTACATCGGCTCCACGGGACCCAAGGGACTGCACCACATCCTTTGGGAGATCGTCGACAATGCCGTCGACGAAGCCGCCAACGGCTATGCCGACAGGATCGATGTGCGCATCTATAAGGACGGCAGCGTCTCCGTAGAAGACAACGGCCGCGGCGTGCCCACCGACATCCACCCCAAGACCAAGGTCTCGGGCGTACAGGTCGTCTTTACGCAGCTGCACGCGGGCGGCAAATTCGACGAACACAACTACTCCTTCTCGGGCGGCCTGCACGGCGTGGGGGCCTCCGTCACCAATGCCCTCTCCAAGTGGCTGAAAGTGCGCGTCTGGAAGAACGGCACGACGTGGGAGATGGAGTTCCATTCCTTCTACGACAAGGAGAAGAAAAAGTGGGAATCGGGCGTGCCCGTGGGGCCGCTCATCGACACCAAGGAGAAGACCAAGAAGCACGGTACCTTTGTGCACTTCATGCCCGACGGCGACGTGTTTGCGACGACGGACTTCTCCCTCGAGACCATTTCCCACCGCCTCAACGAGCTCGCCTTCCTCAACAAGGGGCTCACGATCACGCTCACCGACGAGCGCATCACGCGCAACGAATTCAGAGCGCAGAGCGAGGGGGAAGCGGAGGACATCGTCCAGCTCGATCTCGAGGGGGCGGCCGAGCCGTACAGCGTCACCTATCACTATGAGGGCGGCATCTCGGACTTCGTCTCCTTCCTCAACGACGGCAAGACCAAGCTCTACCCCAAGCCCATTTACTACAAGACGGAGAAAGACGGCATTTTGGTGGAGTTCTCCATCCAGCACACCTCGGAGTTCACCGAGAGCCTCTTCTCCTTTGTCAACAACATCCCCACGCCCGAGGGCGGCTTCCACGAGATGGGCTTCCGCAGCGGCGTCTCCCGCATGCTCAATGCCTACGCCCGCGACAACAAGCTCATCAAGGACAAGGACCCCAACTTTCTCGGCGACGACTTCCGCGAGGGGCTCACGGCTGTTCTCTCCATCAAGATGAAGAACGTGCAGTTCGAGGGCCAGACCAAGACCAAGCTCGGCAACCCCGAGGCGCGCGTCCCCGTCGAGGGCGCGGTGGTGGAGGGGCTCCGTTCGCTCGCCGCCATGCCCGCCTATAAGAAGTCCTTCGAGGAGATGATCAAGAAGGCGCAGGGGGCGGCACGCGTGCGCATCGCGACGCGGCAGGCCAAGGATACGGCCCGTGCCAAGAACAGCATCGACGGCCTCATGCTCATCGGCAAGCTCGCGGCCTGTTCGGGCAAGAAGCCCGAGCTCAACGAGCTGTTCATCGTCGAGGGCGACTCCGCAGGCGGCACGGC
>CANQJJ010000068.1 GCA_947624215.1 uncultured Clostridia bacterium | reverse complement strand
AAAGCCCACGGGAGCGCGCCAACTCAAAGGCGCGGCGCGGACGGGGCGCTGCTTGTTCTTTCTCTTTTTCTTTTTTTATTTCTTTTTCTATTTCTATTTCTTTTTCTTGGGGGGTTACCAAGGGGGGGAGCGTTTTACGTCTATTTTGCACGCATTCGCCCTCCTCCGATGCCCGCTTTTTCGTGCGTGCATGATGACGCTCGTTCATGTCTATGAGAGGCTTGATCGCGGACATGGCTACCTCCGATTTCCCCGAGAGCGGCAAAAGAACGCCGTCGAGCGCGTAGGCACAGATGGCCTCCAAGAGCTCCGCACGGTGCTTTTCTTCGACGAGAAGCAGCACGTTTAGATACGATCTGAAAAACACAAAACCTTCTCTCATGATATCCTCCAAACATATGTTCTGATTCTATTATACCACAGGATTTGCAAAACAGCGTGCTTATCTGACACGCATTATATTGAAATTAAAAAGAATTTTGGGGGAGGAAAAGGAGGGATTACGCGTGAGCACCCGCGCGCTCCGCGCGCGTCATTCTGCCCGACCGAGGTTTCTGATTGCGCTACTAAGGTCGACACGAGCGCGTAGCGCGAAGTAGCCGATAAAGCATGCATGAGAGCGAACCGCCCATCCGCGAAGAATCTTGCTACGACCAAGTTTCGTGTGAACGACTGAGGCATTCCAAATAACGTCATGTTGAGCGTAGTCGACCGCGCGAGGCTTCTATTTGTGATTCCAAGCGCGACACGAGCCGTAGGCGAAGTAAACATCACCTTATTTTAAGACTGCGGTGACCCTTCAACTACGTTCAGGGTGACGTAATAGAACATATGGTCTGTTTATCCAGCAGTCGGACTTCGTTCTTCGGGATCCTTCGGAGACAGCCGTATCGGACTTCGTATCGTCATTACGCCTCAGGATGACGCGCTTACCACAACACGGACTTCGTTTGAGGGGATACACTCGGGCGGCAAGGGCGCCGCCCTCGGTATGACACGCTTATCACCGCACGGACTTCGTTTGAGCGTCCCCTTGCCTTCCCTTTTGGGGAAGGTGCCCCGTAAGGGGCGGATGAGGGGCAGGGGAGCGTAAAATAAGATAGCATGGCCGCAAAGCGTGCGGGTCCGCAACGGACAAATAAAAGGAGGTACCAGATGGATCCCATCACCGTTGAAGGTGCAAAAATGTATAAAAAATTTGTCGGGAGACATACCATGTCTCGCAATGTCATGTTCAGGAGGTGCAAAAATGTATAACGAAATCATGGTGCAGCGGGGGGCCGAGCCGTCCGTCATCCGCGAGCTCTTCGAATACGGCAACCGCCGTAAGGCCGAGATCGGCGAGGAGAACGTCTTCGATCTCTCCATCGGCAATCCCTCGGCGCCGACTCCCGAGCCCGTCGAGACCTTTCTCCGCACCCACAGCGGCGGCCACGGCTATACTTCCGCGCCCGGGCTCCCCGCCGTCAGAAAAGCCGTCGCTTCCTATATTCAGACCGCATTCGGGGTACCCATGTCCGAAAGTCTCGTTTACATGACCTGCGGCGCCTCGGCTTCCCTTGCGATCATTTTGCATGCCGTGCTGCGGCCGGGGGAAGAGGTCATCGTACCCGTGCCCTACTTTCCAGAGTATGCCGTCTTCATCGCAGCGGCGGGGGGCGTGCTCGTGCCCGTGCCCACGGATGAGGCCTTCCACCTCGATCTCCCCGCCATAGAACGGGCGATCACGGGGAAGACGCGTGCCGTGCTGCTCAATTCCCCCAACAACCCCACGGGCGCCGTGTATACGGAGGAGGAGATGCGCGCGCTCGGGAAACTGATGGAAAGTTTTGCGGGCCGTCCCGAGGGGCCCATCCTGCTCCTCGCCGACGAGCCCTACCGCGAATTTGCCTACAAGACCGCGCCCGTGTACCCCATGTCCGCGTATGACCACACCGTAGTGCTGTATTCCTTCTCGAAATCGCTCGCGCTGGCGGGGGAGCGCATCGGTTACATCGCCGTTTCTCCGCGGTGTTTCGAGCCTGATCGGCTGTTTGCGGCCGTGTGCGGTGCGGGCAGGTCTTTGGGTTATGTCTGTGCCCCGTCGCTCTTCCAAAAGGCGGTCACAGGTGCATTGGGGACGTGTGCGGGACGCGAGCTCTACTGCGCCAACGGAGAGCTTCTCTACACCGCTCTTTCGGACATGGGGTATAGCTGTGCGGTCAACGAGGGCGCATTCTACCTGTTTGTCAAGGCGTTGGAGCCGAACGCTGCGGCCTTTTCGGAGCGCGCGAAGAAGCACGAATTGCTGCTCGTGCCCTCCGACCCGTTCGGGATCCCGGGGTATGTGCGCATTTCCTACTGCGTGCCGCGGGAGGTGATCTTGCACAGTCTTCCCGCCTTCTCCGCCCTCCGCAGGGAATACGGCGGTTGAGACTTCGTTTGAGGGCACCATGTCTGCGACGGGGCCCGTGTGAGCGAACAAGGCATTCAAATAACGTCACCCTGAACGTAGTTGAAGGGTCACCTTAGTCTTAAAATGCGGTGATGCTTCGACTACGCTCAGCATGACGTAATAGAACGCTTGGTCTGTTTCCCAAACAGTCGGACTTCGTTCTTCGGGATCCTTCGGGGACAGTCGCGTCGGACTTCGTATCGTCATTACGGCTCAGGATGACGCGCTTACCACAACAGTCCCTCATTCCGAGGCCCATAGGGCCGAGTGAATCTTGAGCGAGAAAGCCCAATGAAAACATCAGCATTGGCTGATGCGCATTTATCATGCCGATTCGCTCAAGATACGCTCGCCTACGGCTCGGTATGAGGAGGAGAAACCCTTTCGGCGCACAAGGGCAGTGCGCCACTTTCCCTTACAGGGACAGCAAGAGGGGCGTCTGTTTCCCACACTGCGGACTTCGTTTGAGGGGATACCCTCAGCCCCTTATGGGGCTTCGGTATGACACGCTTACCACCACGATGGCGGAGGTTTTTGCCGCTTTTTTCCCGGTTTGAAGAAAAAGTTTTTCGGAATGCGCAAAACACGCCCCTTTGGTACAAAAAATTGTAAAAAAGAATGTTTGATAATTACGAAAATTTTTTTCAAAAGCATTGACAAAATACCCTTTTGGAGATACAATAGTGTCATAAACAATATGATAGGGAGAAAAATCATGAAAAAAAAGTTTTTCGCGCTCCTCTGCCTGCTCGTGGGCATGTTCTGTCTCTTTGCAGGCTGCACCATGCCCGAGACGCCCTCAGGCTCTACCGATGGCGGCGGCACCGAGCAGCCCGCAGATCCCCAAAAGCCCACGAGTCCCACCGAGCCCGCACAGCCCCAACAGCCCGCACAGCCCCAAAAACCCGCTGAGCCCGCGGAGCCCGAGGGATTCTCGGTGAAATATCGCGCAGGATACACCCCCGAGAGGTTTGCAAAAGACGTGGAAAACCAAGTGACAGAGCTCGGCGAGGGCGTGCACCTCGTCAAAAATACAGTCGTGAAGAAGGACGGCAAGACCTCCGTCGTGTGGGCCGTCGAGGTGGACCTCACCAAGGCGGGCATCGTGGCCGGCACCAAGGACAACAAGACCGAGGACTTCAACTTCGTCAAGGACGTGCCCTACCAAATGGCACAGGCTTGGGAGCAGGCGACGGGGGGCCATGTCTACACCTCCCTCAATGCCGACTTCTTCGGTGCCTATTGCGTCAACGCCTTCGTCAAGGACGGCATCATCATCAAAGACGGCCACAACGATAATCATAATTATGACTACAAGCAGGACGCGTCCGATGTGCCCGCCTCCGCGCCCATGCTGTTCGGCGTCAAGGGGGACAAGGCACAGATCGCGCCCATCCTCAGCGCAGAGGGAGACCCGGAGACGCCCGCCGTCAAGGAAAAGTTCGTCAAGGGCAAGCTCACCTACCGCCTCGGGGAATACGACGTCCTCGAAAATGCCGCCCTTGCCAAGGATCACATCACCTTCCTCAGAGAGGGAGACTCCGCGAGACACAGGACGGGTTATGCCGTCAAGGTGGATACGACCAAGGGCATTGGTGCCCTCGAAGTGCTCGAAGTCGCCAAGGCGGGCGGTGAAAAACTCTCGGCGGGTGAGGGGTATGGGTATCTTCTCGCCACGGAGAGCACGGGCGCATGCTCGCAGTATCTCTCCAAACTCAAGCCCGGCGACAAGCTCTCGCTCTCGGTGCACTCCCCCGACGGGGCATGGGACGGCTACGAGACCATCCTCGGCTGCCGTCAGGCGCTCGTCACGGGCGGCAAGATCGCGTCCACGGTGACCAAGGAGAATTCCAACGGTGCACAGGGCTCCGACATCCCCCGCTCGGCCGTGGGGCTGAAAGACGACCACACCGTCGTCATCTTCGCCGTGGAGTCTCTCCATTACTACGGCAACAACGTGCAGAAGGACGATCCGCACGGCATGAACCTGCCCGAGCTCGCCGAGTTTGCTTACTACTACGGCTGCTCCGAGGCGGCCAACTTCGACGGCGGCGGCTCCACCCAGCTCATTGCAAGGGGGGAGAACGATGAAACGGCGCGCGTCGTCGTGCGGTCGGCAGACACGGGCACGGACGGGCTCACCTCGACCCGCCCCGTCATGAACGCCATCCTCGTCGTCAAGAAATAACAGGAAATAACAGGGAAACGGGAGGGCAGGTCTATGGCCAAGGATCTCTTTGATTTCGATCCGAACATGCAAAACGGCGGGGGGAGCGAGAAGCCCCTCGTATGGCGGAACGCGAAGGAGCCCTGCTTTGCGCGCTATGGCTCGGACGCACTCGCCGAGGAGGGCTGGCACCGCCTCACGCAGGCGGAACGGGCGCGCATCCGCACCTTCAACGAGGGGGAAGCGTGGTGCGCCGAACACTCCTCGGGCATCCAGGTAAAATTTGAGACGGACGCCTCGGAGATCCGCGTGCGCGTGACGCTCGAGGGCAAGTTCAACATGACCAACATGACGGAGATCGGGCAGTGCGGCATGGACCTCTACGTCTATGACGAACGGGTGGGCGGCTATGCCCTGCACGAGGTCGCCCGCTATGACCTCGACGCCTCGTATTACGAAGTTCCGCTCTCCCATTTCGGACATGCCCCCCGCCGAATGCGTCAGTATATCTTAAACCTGCCCCTCTACATCAGCGTAAAAGAGCTTGGGATCGGGCTCGACGAAGACGCCGTCGTGCGCCCCGTGGAGTTTTTGGAGAGCGCCCGCATCGGCATTTACGGCACGAGCATCGTGCACGGGTGCGGGGCGTCGCGGCCCGGGCTTGCACCCGCCAACGTCCTCTCCCGCCGCCTGAATACCGAGGTCATCAGCTACGGCTTTTCGGGCACGGCCATGACGGAGCCGCAGATGGGGGACATCCTCGGCGCACACAAGCTGAGCGCGCTCATCGTGGACACCGAGCCCAACGCGGGGTGCGATGAGACTTTGCGCGACAACTTAGAGCCCTTCCTCGACGCCTTTTTCGGGCACGGGGATGTGCCGGTCGTGTTGTTCTCGCGGGTGCCCTTCGCCCTCGACCTCTACGACGGCTACCGCGCGCGCATGGCCGATTACTACCGCGCCTTCCTCCGCGAACTCGCGGGCAAATACAGAAAGAGGGGACGCACCGTGACCTTTGCCGACGGCTTCCGCCTCTTCAAGGGCAACTTCACCGAATACACTTTGGACGGCGTGCACCCCAACGATGTGGGCATGGCCGCCCTCACCGACGCCTACGAGCGCGAACTCAGAAGGCTCGGGCGCGAATATCAAAAGAGGAGGGAACGCTCATGAAGATCGTCATGCTCCCCCTCGACGAGCGGCCGTGCAACTATCATTATCCGCAGATGATGCCCAAGGCGGACTACGAGCTCGTCCTCCCGCCCAAGCACTTCATGGGAGACAAGAAAATCCCCGCAGATACGGCCCGCCTTCGGACATGGTTATGCGAGAATGTGTCTGATGCCGACGCCTGCATCCTCTCCATGGACACCCTCGTCTACGGCGGGATCGTCCCTTCGCGCCTGCATGAACTCCCCTTGGAGGAACTCATCGCGCGGGCAGACACCGTGCGCGAGCTGAGAAGAAGAAACCCCAAGATGAAGCTCTATCTCTTCCAGCTCATCATGCGCTGCCCCGACTATTCCCTCTCCGACGAGGAGCCCGATTACTACGACGACTGCGGGCGGGAGCTGCACCTCTACGGCAGATATACCCACAAGCAAAAGCTCGGTATCCTCACGAAGGAGGAGGAAGCGGACTTCGCGCGCGTGAAGGAGAAGACGAAAAAGGTGCTCCCCGACTTTCTCGGGCGGCGGGAGAAGAACATCGCCGTGCTCCTCCACGACCTCGAATTTGTGCGCGACGGCACCGCCGACTACTTCATCGTCCCGCAGGATGACGCCGCCGTCTACGGCTTCACCTCAATGGACCAGCTGACCGTGCGCGCCTTCCTCAAAGAAAACGTTCTGCACATGAAGACGGCCATGTATCCCTCCGCGGACGACACGGGCCTCATCCTCCTCGGCCGTGCGGTGGCGGAGCACAGGGGCCTTACCCCCAAGATCTATGTGCACTATGCCTCCACGAAGGCGGAGCGCGTCGTCCCGTGGTTCGAAGACAGGCCGCTCGGCGAGACGGTGAAGTATCACATTTTGGCCGTGCACGGGCAGCAGGTCTACTCCCTCCCCGAGGCGGATATCGTGCTTGCGGTGAACATGGGCTCGGACATGGTATCCCCCGATGACGCGAGATACCCCATGGCCTACGACGTTGAGCGCAACCTCGCGGAGTTCGTCTCCTTCATCCGCTATGCCCTCTCGGAGGGAAAAGTCGTGGCGGTGGGGGACGTTGCCGCCTGCAACGGGAGCGACGGCGAGCTTCTCCGCGTCTTGGACCGCGAGGGGCTTCTCATGCGCCTCCACGGCTACGCGGGCTGGAACACCTCCTCCAACACATTGGGAACGACCGTCTGCATGGCCGTGCTCTACATGTTGGGAAGAGACGAGGCGGGGCGGAAAAACATGCTGCTGCACAGGTTCTATGAGGACCATGCCTACATGGGCTTCGTGCGCGGCGACGTCACTGAGAACAAACTGCCCGCGATGGGGCTCGACTATTTCCACGCGGACGGCAAGACGGGGCGGGTGGCCGCCATCGTCAGGGAAGAGATCCTCAAATATATGGAGGCGGAGTTCCCCTCCCTCGCGGCGCTCGTGGACGACGTGGCCGTGGAGATGCCTTGGCAAAGGATGTTCGAAATCTATTTACAAATAAAG
>CANQJJ010000067.1 GCA_947624215.1 uncultured Clostridia bacterium | reverse complement strand
CGCCGCTTATAAGAAGAGGCACGCGTCGCCGAAGGAGAAGAACCGATACCCCTCCCCCACAGCCGTCCTATAAAGGGCGAGCACTTCCTCGCGCGAGCAGAGGCAGGAGACGAGCATCAGGAGCGTGCTCTCGGGCAGGTGAAAATTCGTGATGAGCGCGTCGACGCACTTCATCCTGTAAGGGGGGTACAAAAAGATGCTCGTTTCCCCCTTCCCCGCGTGAACGAGGCCACCCATGTCCGCGACCGTCTCCAACGTACGCACAGAAGTCGTGCCCACGCAGATGATGCGCCGCCCCTCGCTTTTGGCGCGGTTGATGCGCTCGGCCGCCTCCTCGGTCACCTCGTAATACTCGCTGTGCATGACGTGTTTCTCCACGTCGTCCACCTTGACGGGGCGGAAGGTCCCGAGCCCGACGTGCAACAGAACTTCGACGATCTCCACCCCCATCGCACGGATCTTTTCGAGAAGTTCGGGGGTAAAGTGCAGCCCCGCCGTGGGCGCCGCCGCCGAGCCGTTCTCCTT
This sequence comes from uncultured Clostridia bacterium, assembly GCA_947624215.1. Taxonomy (GTDB): domain Bacteria; phylum Bacillota; class Clostridia; order Christensenellales; family Borkfalkiaceae; genus Gallimonas. The sequence goes on along the minus strand of CANQJJ010000067.1, from coordinate 6,837 downwards.
GCTGTATACCGTCTGATACCGCTCGGGGTCCTTGAGTTTTTCGTGGATGTAGGGTGGGAGGGGCATGCTGCCCGCGCGCGAGAGAACGTCTTCGAACGCCCCCTCATAGAAGAAACGCACATGCCGCTCGCCCGTCTCCGTGACGCCGACGACTTCCAGCGAGAGCTCCTCGTTTACGACGAGCCGGGTGCCCGCCTTGCACTTCTTCCCGGGTTTTACGAGCACCTCCCAGCAGTCGAGATCGAGGCGCTTCAAGAGCAGTACCTCCACCTTACCCCCGGACATGGTATAGGCATAGAGCCTCGCAGGGAGCACGCGCGTACGGTTGAGAACGAGCACGTCGCCCGCCTTCAAATAGTCCGGAATATCGCGGAAGATACGGTGCTCGACGGCCTTCGTGTCCCTGTGATACACCAAAAGCCGCGCACTGTCACGCGGCTCTGCGGGGGTCTGGGCGATGAGCTCCTCGGGGAGTTCATAGTAAAAATCAGAAATTTTCATGGCGGCCCTACCTTCTCACGATCTTCCACGCGGGAGGAGGCGTTCCCAAGATCTTGCAACTTTGAGAGACGGTGACCTCCCTGAGAAGCGGGCAGTCCATAAAGACGTCCACGTCGAGTTCGCGCACCCCGCGCCCGATCTTCACGCTCCTGAGCGAAGGGCAATCGGTGAAGGCGCCGACCAAAAGCTCCGTGACAGAATCGGGGATCTCGAACGTTTCGAGCGAGGAGCACCTCATAAGCCCGCCGCGGAAAATGGTGATCCCGCGCCCGAGCTTGAAACTTTTGAGCGAAGTGCAGCCGTCAAATCCAAAGCCGAGTTCCGTCACGCTGTCGGGAATGGCGATGCTTTGAAGGGAAGTGCACCATTCGAATGCACAGCTCCCGATCGTGAGAAGCCCCTCGGGGAGGGTGACGGCCTTCAGGTTGCGGCATTCCAAAAACGCCAGCTTTCCGATCTCCTTCACGCCTCGTGGCACGGTGACGCCCGTGATTGCCCGATCGTAGTGAAAGGCTCCCTGCCCGATCTGCGTCACATTGCCCGGGATGACGATGTTTCCGCCCGCTCCCGTATAGTCTTTGAGAATGCCGTTTTCAATGATAAAGTCGGACATGGTCCCTCCCGATTTGCTCTAATTTGCATCGTCACTGTCGAAAACGCTCATCTGGCTCCTGAGGCTCTCGGGCATGCGGCAACCCATGTGGTCATACCCGCCCTTCAGGCAGACGCGCCCGCGCGGGGTGCGTGCGATGAACCCGAGTTGCAGAAGGTAGGGCTCATAGACGTCCTCGATGGTGTTGGTATCCTCGTTGATGGTGGCGGCCAAAGTGTCCAGCCCGGCGGGGCCGCCGTTGAACTTCTCGATGAGCGCGCGCAGGAGGTTGCGGTCGGTCTCGTCGAGGCCGAGCTCGTCGATCTCCATGCGGGCGAGCGCCTTTTTGGCATCGGACACGGAGATGGCGGCGCTTCCCATCACGGCCGAGAAATCGCGCACGCGCTTCAAGAGGCGGTTGGCGATACGCGGCGTCCCGCGCGAACGGCGGGCGATCTCATAGGCCCCGTCCTCCTCGACGGCGATGCCGAGAGTGTGTGCGGAGCGGTCTACGATGCGTTTGAGCTCATCGGGGGTATACATGTCCAAGCGGCACAGGATACCGAAGCGGTCGCGCAGGGGAGAAGAGAGCATGCCCGCACGCGTCGTCGCCCCCACCAAGGTAAAGCGCTTGAGGGAGAAGCGGATGTTGCGCGCAGAGGGCCCCTTGCCCACGATGATGTCGAGCGCGTAGTCTTCCATGGCGGAATATAAAATCTCCTCCACGGCGCGGTTGAGGCGGTGGATCTCGTCGATGAAGAGCACGTCGCCCTCATTGAGGTTGGTGAGGATGGCGGCGAGGTCGCCCGAACGCTCGATGGCGGGGCCGCTCGTCACCTTGATCTGTGTACCCATCGTGTTCGCGATGATGTGCGCGAGCGTGGTCTTGCCCAGCCCCGGGGGGCCATAGAGAAGGACATGGTCTAAGGCTTCCCCGCGCGCTTTGGCCGCGGCGATGTATACGGCAAGGTTTTCCTTCACCTTGTCCTGCCCGACGTATTCCTCCATCGTCTTGGGACGGAGCACGTTCTCTTCGATGTCGAGCTCGCTCTTGGTGCTCGAAAGCAGCATGCCGCTGTCGAATCCGTCGTCAAACATGGTTCCTCCTCACTCCCTCACATGCCGCGGAGGGCTCCCGCGATGATGTCTTCCACCGTCTTGGCCCCCTTCGCCTTGGCACGGGCCACCGCCTGAACGCTCTCCTGCTTGGTGAAGCCGAGGCCCATCAAAGCGGAAACTGCATCGTCATCCTCGGACATGGGTGCCACCGATACTCTCCCCCCTACCGTTTCCCCGCCGAGAAGTTCATCCGCGGAGATCTTTCCGTGCAGTTCCAAAATGATGCGTTCGGCCGTCTTTTTGCCCACGCCCTTCACGGCGGAGAGCCGCTTGGAATCGGCCGTCGCGATGGCCTCGGAGACGTCGGAGGGCCGCATGGAGGAGAGGATGGCGATGGCGAGCCTGGCCCCCACGCCCTGCACGGAAGTAAGCCGCAAAAAGAGACTCTTTTCCTGCATGTCGGCAAAGCCGAAGAGGGTGATGTCGTCCTCCTGGATGCGCAGGTAGGTGTAAACTTCGCCGTCCTCCCCCGCACGCACGCTTGCAAGCCGCGAGAAGGCCGCGCCCGAGCAGACGACCTCATACCCCACGCCGTTCGCCTCGAGAAGTACATACTCGGGGGCGACGTATTTGACTTTTCCCTTCAAATATCCGATCATAACTCTTCCTTCCACACGGAATTTTGCATTTTAAGAGGCTCCACTGCGGACATGGTCATAGGCAAGACCGCGCGGGGCAGAAAAACGGGCGAGGCCCGTAAGAAAAAATCTGCCTTGTCTTATGCGATCATTTGATGCCGAAGAGGCCCGAAAAACGGCTCGTAAAGGCATGGCAGAGGGCCACGGCGAGCGCGTCGGCGGCGTCGTCGGGACGGGGGATGGAGCTGAGGCGCAGGTGTGATACAACGCACCGCTGCATCTGCCCCTTGTCGGCCGCACCGTACCCCGTGAGCGCTTGCTTGATCTGGTTGGGTTTATACTCGAAGATCTTGCCGCACCGCTTGTTGCAGGTGAGCAGCATGACCCCGCGCGCATGGGCGACGGCGATGCCCGTCGTCACATTCTTGGAGAAAAAGAGCTCCTCCATGGCTGCCTCCTCGGGATGGAAGCGGTCGAAGAGCGCGTTGACGCCCTCCTCCAAAATGCACAGGCGCACGGCAAAATTTTCGCTTGCGGGGGTCTTGACGACGCCATAATCCACGGCGCTGCAATTGCCCCGCGTGTCCTTTTCGATGACGCCGTACCCCATCGTCCCGTAGCCGGGATCGAGCCCCAAAATAATCATTATGTTTATTTTACATGAAACGGAAGATTTTGTCAAGGGAAACGCGGTGAAAACATGCAGGAGCTTTCGCCGCAAAAGCCGGCGGGATTTTGGTTGACGTCCAAGCCCAAGGGCTGCGAGGTGGCGGGAAACGCATGGCCTCTTGCTGTCCCTGTAAGGGAAAATGGCGCACTGCCCTTGTGCGCCGAAAGGGTTTTCCTCCTCATCCGCCCCTTACGGGGCACCTTCCCCAAAAGGGAAGGCAAGGCCCCCCAAACGAAGTCCGCGGTTGTGGTAAGCGCGTCATCCTGAGCCGTAATGATGATACGAAGTCCGTCGCGGCTGTCCCCGAAGGATCCCGAAGAACGAAGTCCGCGGTTGTGGTAAGCGCGTCATCCTGAGGCGGAATGGCAATACGAAGTCCAACGCGGCTTTTCCCGAAGGATCCCGAAGTACGAAGTCCGACTATCGTTCACACAACACTTGGTCGTAATAAGATTCTTCGCGGATGAGCAGTTCGCTGAAATCCACGCTGTTTCGGCTCAGAATGACGCTCAAGTTGAGCCTTATTGCGGACATGGTACCCTTATACGAAGTCCGACGCCTGCCTCCTCCCTTATACCTGAGGGGGAGGTTGTCGCGTCAGCGACAGGTAGGGGGTGCGATTCTCTAACGCTTACTTCGTTCACATGGGCCTTGTCGCCCCTGTTGGTTAAAAAAAATAAAAACTCCCTCCTGCAAATCGCAAGAGAGAGCTTTTCTTCGATAAATTTATTCGGCGGCCTTCGCAAAGAAAGCAAATTCGTTCCCGCTCGCGGGCGGCATCTTAAAGCCATCCTCCGTTTGTAAAAAGATGAAACCCATCGGCGCCGGGGGCATGATCATCCAGACAGTGTAGGGGCCAATGTGACGCAATTCACACTCCACCGACGTTTCCGATTCGCCCGTCTGTTCCAGATACCAATCGGCATAATGCAGCGTCATCTTCTGCCCCACTATCGTGGCTCGGGCATACGGCGAAAATCCCTCCGTCCACACATAGTCTCCATCTTCGACATACTGCGTCGTTGTAGGCAGCGGGCTGTAAGTATAATAGGTCGGCTCTCTGCTTTCGGGGTCAATATACCGCAAGGTCTTATCCAACTCGGACCACAGGACTGCCCTGCCCGCTATGCTATAAGTACTTTCTGCACCTGTACCTCGATGCATCCCGTCACACACCGTCACCCCATGCTTTCCGTCCTCTGTCGTCATGACGACCAAACCGTAGAGATCGTATTCTTCGTCCCCCTCCACAAAGATGATTTTTTCGTGGACAGTTTGTTTGGCAGTCATTCCTCCGCCTACTTCCATGCTCACTTCCATCGTGCAGGTCCAAACACCGAGAAGCTGCGGCACGACTTCCTCCCACTGTGCCGTAAATGTAACGTCGTTCGCGGGCATGGTATAGGCCGATGATGTCTCAAAAGTCTTTGTGCCGTCGCTCCACGCCGTAAAGGTGTAGCCCTCTTTCGTGAAGGGATTCTCCGCGAGCGTCACGGTCTCGCCCTCTTTGTAGCGTTTGACTTCGGGCGCGGTGCCCGTGGCACCCTCACCGCCGACATAAGTGACAGAATACGTCGCCGCCTCTTCTTCCTGCTGTTTGTCTGTTTCACCGCCGCAACCCGCGAAGCACAGCGCAACCGCGAGCGTCAAAACAAGTGCAGACAAACGTGTCCAATTTTTCATATACTTCCTCCGTATGATTTTTGGGCCATCCCAATTAAGGGGATTATAGCACAGACCCCCCCCCTGTCAAGTATTTTTAGTGCCATTCGTAAATTTTTTTTGGGGAGAATTTATATTATTTCACCCGCCATGCCCTTTCGTCCGCTGTCATACCGAACGCACGAGGCTTCTACTTGTGATTCCAAGCGCGACACGAGCCAAAGGCGAAGTAAGCCCCGTAAGGGGCTGAGCATATCCCCTCAACGAAGCCCGACCCTCATACCGACCCCGAGGCGTAGCCGAGTGGGGAGCGTATCCTGAGCGAAAAGGTACAATAGATGCGCATCAGTCTATGCTGATGTTTTCATTGCACTTGGTCGCTCAAGATCCACTCCCTCGGCTCTGCCTCGGTCGGAATGAGGGGGGATGGGATACGCAGTCCGTCGCTCTTGCCTTCCCCCCATGGGGAAGGTGCCCGAAGAGACGGATGAGGTCTATACCATGTCTGGATCGCCCCCCAAAAATGACATTAAGGCTTGCCGCCTTAACACAAAAAATCCCCCTTGCAGGGAGCAAAGGGGACACTTTTGATGCGTCGTTTTCGGGGCGTTGTCACTCGCCGTCCCCGTCGGGTTCGAGCGCGGCGGCCTCATCGGCGTCTTCGAAGTCCTCATACTGGGCGCAGAACTCCGCGAAGACCTCTTCGAGCAGGGCGTCATCCTCGATGGTCTCGAGCTGTTCGTCTTCCTCGCCGCCCACAAGGTGATAGATGGCGACCTCATCGCTTTCATCCTCCTCGTCCCCGGCCTCCTCCTGTTGTTCGGGCGTGAGCGCCACATACCACTCCCCCTTGTATTCAAAGGTGAGAAGGTGCTCGTAGCGGTAGCTTTTGCCCTCGTCGTCGACGATCTCCACGATGTTGTTCTCTTCGTCGTAGTCGTTGCGTTCCTCTTTCATGGTTTCACTCCTTTTGATAGTTTGCAAATAATTTTCGAGAATATAAGCCGCCGCCAGAGAGTCGACGTGCTTCTTTTTCTTGTCTTTTTTGGCACTGACGCCCATGATCTCCAAATCGCCGCGGGCCTCGCGGGTGGTAAAGCGTTCGTCCTGCAAGACGACGTTGCCCCCTACCATGTCCGAAAGAGCCTGCACGAAACGGCGTGTCTTCTCCGATTGGACGCTCTCGGTGCCGTCGGCATTCAAGGGCAGACCGCACACGATGAGGCTTGCCTCTTTCTCCTTTGCGATGCGGGCGAGCGCGGTGACGTCTTCGGAAAATTTTCCCGTGCGGAAGTAGGTCTCGGCGGGCATGGCATAGGAGGCGAATGGGTCGGAGACGGCAACGCCGATGCGCCTGTCCCCGATGTCGAAGGCGATGATCTTCATGCAAAGAGTATAGCATACTTTTTCCGCTTTGGCAAGAAAATTTACCCCCTTCGCCGCGCGGGGATCGAAGAATCCGCAAGCGATGGAAGCGCAGCAGAGCGAAGTATACATGGAGGAGAAAGCGATACCTCTTCTTTGGGGGAGAGGGCGCGCTCGGGTCATTCTCATGGGTTTGAAAGGGCACTCATGGCTTGGGCGCCAAGGGGTCGCTCACGCGTAATCCCCGCCGTCCTCCCCAAAAAATCTTTCATGTTTCAATATAATGCGTGTCAGATAAGCACGCTGTTTTGCAAATCCTGTGGTATAATAGAATCAGAACATATGTTTGG
>CANQJJ010000066.1 GCA_947624215.1 uncultured Clostridia bacterium | reverse complement strand
ATTATAACACAGACTTCCGTTTGAACTACTTTTTTTTCTCCCCACCCGTTGCACTTGATAGTATAATTCATCTCCGACAAAAAGCTCCTCCTTGGGGAGGAGCTGTCACATCGTGACTGAGGTGGGGATACGAAGTCCGACGAAAAGCTCCTCCTTGGGGAGGAGCAGTCACAAAGTGACTGAGGTGGGGATACGAAGTCCGACGAAAAGCTCCTCCTTGGGGAGGAGCTGTCACAAAGTGACTGAGGTGGGGATCATAACTGTTCTTTCCGCTTTTTATAAGGAACGGCGATCGGATTTTATAAGGAAGGACAATCGTAGTCCCCACCCCCCTGCCCCCCTCCCCAAGGAGGGGGTATCGCACGGGTGGGGCTTGGTCGCAGACATGGTATCCTCAAACGAAGTCCGCGGTGTGGTAAGCGCGTCGCCTCATACGAAGTCCGACCCTCATACCGAGCCGTAGGCGAGCGTATCCTGAGCGAAGATGCAAAATAGATCCACATCAGCCAATGCTGATGTTTTCATTGCACTTGGTCGCTCAGGATCCACTCACCCGTTACGCGGGTTCGGAATGAGGGACCGAAGGTTCGTGGTGGTAAGCGCAAAAGCCCCTTGCTGTCCCTGTAAGGGAAAGTGGCGCACTGCCTTTGTGCGCCGAAAGGGTTTCTCCTCCTCATCCGCCCTACGGGCACCTTCCCCAAAAGGGAAGGCAAGTGGGCGCTCTTACGCAGTCCGACTTGCCTCCCCCTTTATACTTGAGGGGGGAGGATGTCGCGTCAGCGACAGGTTGGGATATTATTCCCGAAACCCCTCAGGCCCGCAAAGGACCGCGGGCCAGCTCCCCTTACAGGGGCGCCGAGGGTTCGTTCACACGGGCTTGGGCGGGCTCAATAAATCATGCAAAATCATACCCTAGTAAGAGGAAAAAATCATGACAGAAAAAGAAAAATTGCATGCGGGACAATTATATAAAGTGGACGACGAGCTCCGCGCAGAGCTTGCCGCGTGCAAGAAAAAATGCGTCGAATACAATTCCACCCCGCGCGAGGAAACGGAAAAACGGCAGGCCGTCATGCGCTCCATCCTCGGCAAGTGCGGCGAGAATTTCTTTGTCGAGAGCAACGTGTGGTTCGACTACGGCTACAACACCGAAGTCGGCGAGAATTTCTATGCCAACCACGACTGCGTCTTCCTCGATACGGGCAAGCTCACCTTCGGCAACAACGTCTTCATCGCGCCGCAGTGCGGGTTCTACACGGCCGGCCATCCCCTCGACGCCAAAACGCGCGACGCCCAGCTCGAATTCGCAAAGCCCATCATTGTGGGAAACAGCGTGTGGTTCGGCGGCGGGGTACGCGTCCTTCCGGGGGTGACCATCGGCGACAACGTCGTCATCGGAGCGGGCGCTGTCGTCACGCGCGACATCCCCTCGAACAGCGTGGCGGCGGGCAACCCCGCACGGGTCATCCGCACCCTTCCGCCCCCCGCAGACGAGTGACGCAACACGCGCGGCCATGGGGCCGCGTTTTTCCCTCTCACCTGAAAAAAGTGTGCTTTCGGCGGGGCAAAATCGTGAACGAAAATAATTTACGTTTTTCCGAAAAAATCTTAAAATCCAAACGCAAAACAGCTTGACGGAACTTAAAAAGCGCCCTATAATAAAGGGGTAGTCGGCAAAAGAGGCAGAAAACGCTCCCCGGCGGACCCAAAGACAGGCCGACAACATAATGTTACTGCCTTCGATACTTTACAAGGAGTACGAGTATGAAAACCTACATGGCAAACGCTCAAACGGTTGAGAGAAAGTGGTATGTCGTGGACGCGGAAGGCCTTCCCCTCGGGAGACTTTCCTCCAAGGTCGCGGCGATCCTGCGCGGCAAAAATAAGCCCACCTTCACTCCCAACGTCGACACGGGCGATTTTGTGATCGTTATCAACAGCGATAAAGTTCTTCTCACGGGCAAAAAGCTCGAGAACAAATTCTACCGCTATCATACGGGCTACATCGGCGGCCTCAAAGAGACGCCTTATAGCAAGATGATGGCCGAGCACAGCGACCTCGCGGTGTATGAAGCCGTGCGCGGGATGCTCCCCAAAAATTCTCTCGGCAGGCAGATGATCAAGAAGCTGAGAGTCTATAAGGGACCCGAGCACAAGCACGAAGCGCAGAAGCCCGAAGCGCTGAAATTATTTTAAGGTGGGGGAATCGAAATGGCCAAAGCGACGATCAAGAAAAAGTTACAGTTCTGGGGCACCGGCAGAAGAAAGAAGGCGATCGCAAGAGTGCGCCTCATCCCCGGCGGCAACGGCACGATCGTGATCAACGACCGCGCGCTCGAAGACTATTTCCCGCAGGGCACGACGCAATACGTCGTCAAACAGCCCCTCGCCGAAGTGAGTGCCGAAGGCAAATATGATATCTTCGTAAATGTCATCGGCGGCGGCTACACGGGTCAGGCGGGCGCCATCCGTCTCGGTATCGCGAGAGCGCTTCTCGAAGCAGAGCCCGAGTGCCGTCCCGCACTCAAAAAAGCGGGCTTCCTCACGAGAGACCCCCGCGTCAAAGAGAGAAAGAAGTACGGCTTGAAGAAAGCACGCCGTGCACCGCAGTTCTCCAAGAGATGATCCGAAAAACCGACCCGCGCGGGTCGGTTTTGCTTATTGGAAAAAAGTGCGCAAAGAGAGGAGGCTTTTATGTTTTTTGAAACTGTCGATCTCTATCGGGAATTCGGCCTTCCCCGCGGAGAGAGGAGTGGCGGGAAGCTCACCGTCTACGCACGGGCGCACAACCCCGAGAACACGCCGCACACCCGTCCCGCCGTGCTCGTGATCCCGGGCGGGGCGTATGCCTACGTCTCCTTCCGTGAGGGGGAGCCCGTCGCGCTCCGCTTTTTGGCCGAGGGATACGCCGCCTTTGTGCTCGAATATTCCGTCCCCGCGGCCTATCCCGTCCCGCTCATCGAGGCGGCGCTGGCCATGCGCTATATCCGCGAAAACGCAAAGACATACGGCATAGACCCCGACCATGTCTGCGCTGCGGGGTTTTCCGCGGGCGGCCACCTTGCAGGGATGCTTGCGACGCTCTTTGATGAAAAAGAGGTCTCAGACGTTGCCGGAGGGGGGCATGTCCGCCCCGACGCCGTCATTTTGGGGTATTCGGTTCTGACGACGGGGGTGTTTACGCACGGGGAATCCGCGGAAAACATCTCGGGCGGAGACGCGGGGCTGCGCGGCCGTCTCTCTTTGGAAAACAGGGTGACGAAGGAGAGCGCCCCGGCCTTCATCTGGCACACGGCGGAAGACGATCTCGTCCCCGTTGAAAATTGTATATTGATGGCGATGGCCTACCGTGCGAAGAGGGTGCCCTTTGAGCTGCACATCTTCGGGCGGGGCGGGCACGGCTTGTCCACCGCGGACATCGAGGTGACAAATGCCCGCGGCGACAAAGGAGACAGCGCGGCCGTGCGGATGTGGATCCCGCTCGCGCTTAATTTTTTGGAACAAAGAGGCTTCGTGGTAAAATAAGGCATTCCGGACAGTGACAAGCCTCCCTTCGGGCTTAGGGGTTTCGAACGATGTGGCCCAACCAACGCGTCATTCTGCCCGCCCAACCCAACCCGAGCGTCATTCTGCCCACCCAAGCCCAATCAGAGCGTCATTCTGAGCCGATAAAGCATGGATTTAAGCGAATCGCCCATCCGCGAAGGAATCTTATTACGACCAGGTATCGTGTGAACGACCAAAGCATTCCAATCACGTCATGTTGAGCCTGTCGAAACATCACCTTATTGTAAGACTGCGGTGACCCTTCGACCTTGCTACTTCGCGCGGGGCGCTCGTGTCGATTTTAGTAGCACAAATAGAAACCTCAATCGGACAGGGTGACGTTATAGAACACTTGGTCTGTTTCCCAAACAGTCGGACTTCGTTCTTCGGGATCCTTCGGGGAGAGCCGCGCTGGACTTCGTATCATCATTACGCCTCAGGATGACGCGTTTCCCACAACGCGGACTTCGTTTGAGCGCCCCTTGCCTTCCCTTTTGGGGAAGGTGCCCCGTAAGGGGCGGATGAGGCCTCATACTTCGCGCTACGCGCTCGTGTCGACCTTAGTGTGTAATCAGAAACCTCGGTCGGACAGTCTCGCCTTGCTCGACAGCTTCCCCAAAGGGGAAGCCGAGAAACCCTTTCGGCGCACAAGGGCAGTGCGCCACTGTCTCACGCGGGTAGAGTCCCGCGTTCGGTCACCGTTCGCGCCTTCCGATGCGCTCACTCACCGCAAAACGCCGCCCACAGCACACTGTGCTGATGTGCGAGAACGCGTTTTGCGACCTTACAGGGACAGCAAGGTGTTACGCGTCCCCCCCTCACCGCAATCGTGTCTTCGTCACTTCTTGGCCTTCTTGCTGATCTGCTCGTGGCGGGCCAAGAGCCCTCCGAGCGCGTCGCGGTTGGGGCGCGGCGCCGTCTCCCCCGCGGCATAGGCGGGCGCCGAGAAGACGGGATCGTCCGTCTTGGGCGTGGCGGTCTCCCCCTCCGTGATGGCGGCAAGGGCGTCTAACAGTTCAAAGATACCGAATTTTTCCATCGAAAAACCCTCCCACGGGCTCTTTCGGCGGCCCAAAACCGCCCTCATCCGAAAAAATCTCTCTTTCACACAAATTTTTTCTGAGAAAAGTGCAAGTTTCACGGGTTTTTGATTGCCAAAAGCCTCGATTTAGTTTATAATGAAAAACGTATCGTTAGAACCATAAATTTCCCGAAAACGGTAAGGATACAAGCATATGCGAAACATTTCTAAGAAAATTTTGGCAGTGGCAACGGCGGCGGTCCTGTCCGCAGGCGCCCTCTCGCTCGCGGCGTGCGGTGCAAACGTCAACCTCCCCGCGGGCAGCATCCCACAGGGAGACGTGACCTCCAACGGCGGGTTCGTCGTCTCCATCGGCGATGAAGCAAGCGGATACTACTACTTCATCAACGGCGTCGAGACCTACACCTCCGACAACACCTACGGCACTCCCGTCAAGGGCGCGCTCATGCGTGCGAAGAAGTCGGATCTGTCGGCGGGCAACGGGCACTCCGAGCTCATCGTTCCCTCCCTCATGGTGGCAGGGGACTACTCGTCGGGCATCTTCATCTACGGCGACCGCGTCTACTACGCAACCCCCACCAATGTGCGCAACACGGAGGGCGTCGTCGAGAATACCTACCTCGACTTCAAGAGCGCCAAGCTCGACGGGACGGACATCAAGGATCTCTTCCGTCTCTCCTCCAACACGACGGTCTACCGCTTCGTCGAGGTGGACGGCACGGTATACGCCGTCTATGCCGAGGGCTCGAGCAGCTATACCCTTCACTCCTACAACACGGCAAAGGGCGTAGACACGGTGCTTGCCGACGGCGTGACGGCCTATCTTCTCAACAGCGTCGACAAGACGGACCCCGTCATCTACTACACGATGAGCGTGACCGAGAAGATCGCGACGGACGGGGCGCGCACGGCGCAATACAACCAGCTCTACCGCGTGAACGCAAGCGCCACCGAGGTCCCCGACGGCTATGCCTACAAAGACAAGTCCTTCTGGGACGACAAGATGGATTGGATCGACGAGAACAACGGCGGCGAGATCCCCTATACCAACCTCGGCGAGATCGTCTTGGACGGCATCGACAGCAACAGCGACCAGAGCAGCAAGACGGTCTTCAACCACAGCGAGGCAAAGCCCATCTCTCCCTTCGGCTACACCTACACCCTGCGTTCCTATAAGAACGGCGGCGTCTACTTCACGCTCGCGGAGACCAACGGCAAGGGCGGCGACCTCTACTATCTGCCCGCCTCCGCCATCGGGTCGAGCGGGTTCGATTCGGTTGCCTCCAATCCCGTCGCGAAGGACAGCAAGCAGTGCGTCAAGCTCGCCAACAACATCGACGCGGCGAGCAAGGCGACGGACGCGGCCTACTTCTATGTGGACGGAGACGCGAGCGTAACGAAAAATCACCACTATCTCTATGTGAATAGCAGCTGTCTCTACCGCGTGGACCTCGGCGAGGGGGATACCTACTCCGAGCTCATGGTCGCCTCGGACGTCGGCAGTGCGACCATCGTCGACGTGGACATGACCTCCGACAGCACATACGACTACGTCTACTTCACGAGGACCAACGGCAACGGGCTCTCCGTGGAGCGCGCCGTCTTCAACGGGAAGGAAGACAACTACAAGAACCTCAGCTACGAAGACGAGGACAACGCGGCATTCAAGCCCGCCAAGCTCCTCAACATCCAGCATGTGAGCGGGTGGTATAACTACGAGATCATCGACGGCACCGTGTTCTTTGCAGACGCGGAGCAGTTCGGCGGAACGGCATACAGCTACACGAGCGCGGTGAGGCTGCTTAAAGACGGCAAGCTCATGAACAACGTCGAGCTCGAAGCCTTCAACGACCGCTACGAGGCCGTCACGAGCACGGATAAGGCGGTAGGCCTCTTCGGCAAGCTCAACGACGCGTTCGGCGACTCCGACCTCTCCAACGCCATCAAGTATTACTTCTACACGGGCAAGAGCGAGCAGTTCTGGGATAACATCAAAGAAGCAACCGAGACCTACGGACAGAAGGAGACCTCCCTCTATACGGAGGAAGAGCAGAAGGCGTTCGACGCCTATGTGAAGAAGGAAGAATACAAGACGTCGCAGGGCAAGGTTCTGTTCGGCGCGGGCGAGCGCGAGCAGTATGATAGCTTCCGCATCCGTCTCGGTGAGATGAACGAGGCAGACAAAGAGTCCTTCGCCGAATATTGGAAGACGAGCGGGCTGGCGCACTACACCCCTCCCGCAGAAGAGGAGACGGGTCTCGCATGGTGGGCATGGCTGCTCATTGCGATCGCGATCGCGCTCGTCGTTGCGGCAGGCGTCATGGTCGCGCTGTACTTCCTGTATTACAAGAAGAACCAAAAGACGACGGCTGCTCCCCGCCGCAGGGTGCGCACGCAGGTGGACGAGGACATCGACGTCTATGCCGACGAGACCTCGGAGCCCGAGACGCCCGACGAAGCGGAAGAGCCCGCGGAGAACGCCGAGGAAGCCCTCGAAGACGAGGCCGAAGCCGAGCCCGAGGAAGCTCCCGCAGAGGAAGCAGGTGCAGAAGAAGTTGCAGCCGAGCCCGAAGAAGTTGCGGCCGAGCCCGTGAACGAAGAGCCTGCGGCTCCCGCCGAAGAAGCGCCCGCAGCGCCCGAGACCACGGAACCTCCGGCAGACTCTGCCAACTGAGGATCGCAAAACACACATCCCCCGCCCCGCGGGGGATATTTTTGGTTATACGAAAACCACGCGATAGTCGCGTGGTTCAAAAGAGGCTATGCCGATGAGGTAGACAAAAGAACTC
>CANQJJ010000065.1 GCA_947624215.1 uncultured Clostridia bacterium | reverse complement strand
TCGGTACGGATATAGGTGACGAACGCGACATGCCCCTCCCCTTCGAGGTCCATGCCCTCATAGAGGTGCTGTGCCATGAGCATGGTCTCGGGGGCCGTCATGCCGAGTTTGTTGGAGGCGTCCTGCTGGAGGGTAGACGTCGTGAAGGGCGCGGGCGCATGGGACTTGGTCACCGATTTCTTGACGGAGAGGACGGTATACTTCCCGCTGTTGAGGGCGGCAAGGGCCTCGTCGGCGTCCTTCTTGCAGCCGATCTTAAACTTCTTGCCCCCACGCTTTTCGAGGATGGCACGGAAGCCCGCGTATTTTTCTTCGAGGTCTCTCAGCTCGGCCGCGACGGTCCAATATTCCTCGGGCACGAAGGCCGCGATCTCCCGCTCGCGCTCGACGACCAGCCTGAGCGCCACCGACTGCACCCGTCCCGCAGACAGGCCGTTCTGGATCTTGTTGTTGAGAAGGGGGGAGAGCTTGTAGCCCACGAGGCGGTCCAAGACGCGCCTTGCCTGCTGTGCGTCGACGAGATTATAGTTGATGGCACGGGGATGCGCGAGGGCGTTCTCCACGGCCCGCGGGGAGATCTCGTTGAACTCGATGCGGTTCTGCCCGTCTTCGGGGAGCCCGAGAACGCTCTGCAAGTGCCACGAGATGGCCTCGCCTTCACGGTCGGGGTCGGTCGCCAAATACACGCGGCCCGCCTTTGCCGCCTCCTCGGTGAGACGTTTGATGGTCTCCTCCTTCCCGGGGGAGGTGACGTAGCGCGGCTCGTAGTTCCTTTCTACCGAAACGCCGAGCTTTTTCTGGGGCAGATCCCGGATGTGTCCGCCCGAAGCGTCCACGCGGTATTGCCCTTTGAGATACCTTGCGATGGTCTTTGCCTTGCTCGGAGATTCCACGATGATAAGATCCATATTTACCTCTCTTTTACCTCTTATACCTCATTTCACGCGCACGCGGCGGCGCGCATTTCAAACTGTTTCAAACATTTCAAACCGGCGGAGCTTTTGCATTCCGATCCCGGCGGATGGCGTCAGAAGGCGCTGTATTTATTGCCGCCCGACTTTGTCGCGACGCCCTTGAGTTCGAGCGCCGAAAGAATTGCCGCAGCCTCATACGCGGACATGCCTGCCCTCTCTGCGATGACAGCGGCGTGAAGTTCCCCTCCGTCGCGGAGGATGCCGAGCACCTTCATCTCCTGCCCCGTCAGGTCTATGGGCCTGTGTTCGGAGCGGCGCATGCCGTAGAAAGAGAAGATGTCCTCGGTGCAGGTGGCGACATAGGCCCCCTTCTTGATGAGTTCGTTGCACCCCTCGCCGTGCGTGGAGCCGACGTTGTGGGGAAAGGCGAAGACGTCCCGCCCGAATTCGAGCGCACAGTTTGCCGTGATGAGCGCGCCGCTTCTTATGGCCGCCGAGACGATGAGCACCCCCTCCGAGAGCCCCGCGAGCAGGCGGTTGCGGGCATGGAAGGTATACTTCCGCGTCTTCTCCTGCGGCATGAGCTCGGAGAGCAGCAGGCCGCGCGCCGCGATCTGCTCTTTCAGGGAGGCGTGGGAGGCGGGGTAACACTCGTCTAACCCGCACGGGAGCACGGAGATGACGTTGCCGCCCGGCAGCGCCCCCGAGATGGCCGCGCTGTCTCCCCCCTCTGCGAGCCCCGTGACGATGGCAAAGCGCTCGGAGAGTTCCTCGGCAAAGTGCGTCGCGAGCTTGGCCGCCCACGGCGGAGTGGTGCGCGAGCCGACGATGCAGAACTTCCGCATGCCGAGCAGGGCCCTGTTCCCCTTTCCGAAGAGGATGAGGGGAGGCAGGGAGATGTGCCTGAGGGGGTCGGGATAGTCGTCCGAGATGACCGTCACGGCAAAATACCCCTTGCGCTCGAGGGAGGCGATGTACCCCTCTGCCTCGGCCATGCGGGCGGCGTCGTCTTCGGTATACGGGACCCCCGCCTGCGGGAAATAGTGTTCGGGATGATCGAGGAGCGCGGCGGGCGAGGGCGCGGCATGCAGGAGCACCAACCGCTCATGGATGCTTGCCTTCGTGCAGCAGCACAGCCAGATACATGCCCGTTCGTCTTGCGTATATCCCATGGCTCACCCGATCTTGTCGTAGATGCGGTAGGAGACCGCCTCGAAGACGTGTTTTGGAAGGATCTCCTCGGACATGTCGAGGTCTGCGATGGTCCGCGCCACCTTGATGATGCGGGCACGGGCACGGGCGGAGAGGTGCATGCGCTCGAAGGCGGAGCGGAGGATGTCGTCCCCGTCGCGGGAGAGTTCGCAAAACTCCGAGAGCTCGCGCTCCCCCATCTCGGCGTTGGTGTTGATGCCGTAGTTCTCAAAGCGCACGGCCTGGATGCGCCGCGCCCCGTTGACGCGTTCCTTCACGGCCTCCGAACACTCCTGTTCTCCCCCTGCGGTGAGGTCGTCGTAGTCGATGTCGTCCACCTCCACCTGCAAGTCGATGCGGTCGAGCAGGGGTCCCGAGACCTTTTTGCGGTACCGCCTGATCTCCGCGGGCGTACACGTGCAGGTGCGCTCGGAGGAGCCGTAGTTGCCGCACGGGCAGGGATTCATGCTCGCGCAGAGCATAAAGCGGGCGGGGAAGGTCACCGTGCCCCCCGCGCGGGAGACGGAGATGACGCCGTCTTCGAGGGGCTGGCGGAGCGCCTCGAGCGTCGAGCGCTTATATTCGGGCAATTCGTCCAAAAAGAGGACGCCTCCGTGTGCGAGGGAGATCTCCCCCGGGTGAACGATCTTGTTGCCGCCGCCGCACATGGCCACGGTGGTCGCGGTGTGGTGCGGGGTACGGAAGGGCCGCTCGTAGACGATGCCCTCTGCGCCGAGGATGCCCGCCACCGAGTGGATCTTGGTGATCTCGAGGGCCTCCTCAAAGGAAAGGTCGGGCATGATCGTGGGCATGCACCGTGCGAGCATGGTCTTGCCCGTTCCGGGCGGGCCGATCATGAGCAGGTTGTGCCCTCCCGCCACGGCGATCTCGAGCGCCCGCCTTGCCATGGGTTGCCCCTTGACGAATTTGAGGTCGGCCGAGCCCCTCGTGCGGCTGCCGGGGATGTAGGAGAGCGTCTCGAGCGGCTCGATGGGCCTCGTCCCGTTGAGATGCGCCACCACCTCTGCGAGCGAGCGGGCGGGATAGATCTCCGCGTCCCCCATGAAGCGCGCCTCCTTGGCGTTGTCCGCAGGGATGATGAAACGGGAGAACCCGTGCCCCTTCGCCGAGATGAGGATGGGCAGGAGCCCCGCGATGGGCCTGAGGTCCCCGTTGAGGGCGAGCTCGCCCAAGAAGACCGTCTTGCCCACGTTGACGCCGACGAGCTGCTCGCTCGCTTTGAGCAAGCTGACGGCCACGGCGAGGTCGAAGGAGGCCCCCTCCTTTTTGATGTCCGCGGGCGCGAAGTTGATGGTGATGCGGTTCATGGGAAAGAGCAGGCCGCTGTTTTTGAGGGCCGAACGCACCCGCTCCTTGCTCTCCTTGACGGCGGCGTCGGGAAGCCCTACCATGTCGTAAGACGGTACCCCGCGGTTGACGTCTGTCTCCACCTCGACGGGCACCCCTTCGAGGCCGATGAGCGCATAGCATACGATCTTGGCGATCATAAATTACCCCCTTTGTACTGCAAAGATTTTCTTCCGTAAAGACGCCCCGCCGCCCGGGCCAAGGCAGAGCCTCTGCATCCTGCAAAAGGTCTCCCGCGTCAGCCCAAAACTGCCGTCCAGAACGTTTCGGGGAGCGGCACCGAGAAGACGGCGACGGCGAGCGCCGCGAACGAGAGGGCGAGAAGGACGGCGCCGACGATGTTGACGACGCGGACTGCCTTCCCCGCTCCCTTTTCAAACGTCCCGCCGAAGAGCAGGGCGCCCGCAAGCATGGCCGTAAGATACATGAGAAGGACGAACACCGCCGCGTTTGCCGCCGCGAATGCGGAGACGAGGGCGAGCACAAAGAGCGAGAGCACGATGACGTCCCGCCTCATTTCTGCGCGCCAAGCCTTGCCGTGCTCCTTTGCAAAGAGCGCGGCGACGAGACGGACGAGGGCGTAGAGAAGCCCCGCGCCCCCCGCAACGAGCACAACGGGATTTACGGTGAGCGCCGTCAGCGCGTACATGTTCCCCGTGCCGCGGAAGAGCTCTGTGAACACGCTCCATGCGGGCATGGTATAGGCGTTTGTGCCCGAGAAGCCGCCCGCGAACGATCTCCACGCGAGCGAGAAGACGTTCATCGTCACCGCCGAGGAGACGGGCGTGTCGTATGCTTTCAGATAGGCGAAGTAGGCGGGAGGGAGCATGCCGACGAGGGCAAGGAGGAAGGTCCCGAGCACGAGCGAGACGGCGAAGACGATGGGCGCCATGCGGTTCTTGAAGCGGAACTCCGCCGCCGTTTTGGCCGCACGCTGTTCGCGCGTCTCCCCTTCTTCGGGCGTTTCCGAAGAGTTCTCCTCCGCGAGGATCTTTTGGATACGGTAGCGCTTGACCTGCTGTTGGCGTACCATGCCCGCGATAAAGAGCCCGACAACGCCTGCCACGGGGATGATGAAGGCGGCGTGGATACAGATGGCCGCGCCCCCGAGAAGCCCCGCGAAGATCAGCGGGAGAGCTCCGAGAAAGCCCTTGCCGCGGATACCTCCCGCATAGAACGCGTGCACGAGGTCGAGCGAGCAGGCGAAGAAGAAGACGCCGAGCATGGCGGGCGTGCCGAGGTGGCCGTAGCCCAAGGTGAGGCAGGAGAGCGCATAGAGCAGGGAGAACACGAACCCCGCCTTCTCACTGCGGGTGAGCCGCACGCAGAGTTTCGCGAGCACGATGAGTGCCCCGAAGGAGGCGAGCATGGAGAAAAATCTCAGCCCGAAGGGGCTCATGCCGAACATGCGCGTGCCGACGTAGAGGATGTCGATGCCGAGCGCACCGTACGTCCCCTCGATCTCATAGGTATCGAGCGCGTTGCCCTGCGCGTCGGCGGCATAGGTATTGCCGATGCGCATCTCCGCGATGGTCTTGAGCGTGGCCTTTTCGGCCTCGGAGAAGAGCCAAAACGTGGACTGCGACTGCGCGGGCAGGGCCTGTGCGTCGATGAGCGCTGCCGCACGGACGGCCGCGGCGGCCGCGGATTCCCCGTCGTAGGGCGTTGCCGCATACACGGCTGCGGGCACGGTGCACATCTCGCCCGTCCCGTCACCCGAGGCGTCGAGCTTCTCGCCGATGAACACGATCTCGTTGATGAGCACGTTGGGGTTGGTCCCGTACAGCGAGAGCCGCATGAAGGAATAGGTCGTCACGTTCCATCCCGCCTCGGGGAAATGGAAGGGCTCGACGAAGCGGAAGAAGGCCTCCGTCGCGTCGGGCGTAGGGACGTCCTTGACGGGTTTGCCGTCTTCCCCAAGCACGGGCTCGGGCATGGTATGGTTCTCGATGACGCCGTCGAGCGGGGTACTGAAAATGGTGCCGCTCGTGCTGCGTTCGATGCGGAGCGTGGCATACTCGTCGGGCTCGCCGTAGATGGCGGCGATGTTGATGGCCACACCCGCAAGGCGCAGGTTGGTGGTGGTGCTGTGGCCGTCGCTGTCCGTCTCCGTGAGGTTGGAGAGGCGGAAGGTGACGCTCGGGGTCTCCGTATCCGAATCCAGCTTGGAGCGGAGTTCGAAGGCCTCGCCCGCAGAGGTGAGGGAGCCGAGGGTGCCCAGCCCTACCGCGAGGAAGAGGAGCGCCACGATGAGGAATGCAAGGAAGAAGCCCGAAAGGCCCTTCCGTTTACCGAGAGAGTTTTTCATAAGGTACTATTCCCTATTATATTATTGCTTCTATTCTAACCGATTGGCTCGGAATTGTAAACGGATTTTTTACCGAATTTGGGGAAAAAAAGCAACTTTCCGAAAATTTTTCCCGCAAGCGCCCGAAGTTTATCCGCGGAAGGGAAGCCGAAAAGCCCCCAAGACCTACACCTTCGGGGGGAGATGTGTTACGCCCAAGCCTATCACGAGCGTCATTCTGCCCGACCGAGCCCAATCGAAGCGTCATTCTGAGCCGATAAAGCATGCATGAGAGCGAACTGCTCATCCGCGAAGAATCTTACTACGACCAAGCCCGTGCAAGCGAATAAGCAATTTACATTGAGTATAAGCGGAAACTCAGAGATTTCTCGGCTACGCCTCGAAATGACGTGCTTGTATGCTTACCACCACAGTCCCTCATTCCGAACCCGCATAGCGGGTGAGCGAATCTTGAGCGACCAAGTGCAATGAAAACATCAGCATTGGCTGATGAGGAACTATTATGCCCTTTCGCTCAGGATACACTCCCTCGGCTTTGCCTCGGTCGGTATGAGGACGGACTTCGTTTGAGGCTACCATGTCCGCAAAAGCTTCTCCTCGGGGAGGAGCTGTCACAAAGTGACTGAGGTGGGGAATATAACTGTTCCATCCGCTTAATAAGGCCAAGAAATAACCCTTTATAAGGTAGAGCCGATCGGCAGTCCCCACTCCCCTACCCCCCTCCCCAAGGAGGGGATATCACACAAACGCCCTACCCCATGTCCGCAATACCCCCTTAACAAAAGCCCTCATGGCAGCAAAAAAAGACCCGCCCGAAACGGCAGGTCCTCTTTTGGAAAAAAGTTATTTCTTTTCCTTGATCTTGGCGGCTTTGCCCGTGAGGCCGCGGAGATAGTAGAGCTTCGCCCTTCTGACCTTTCCCGCGCGCACGACGTTGACGTACGCGATCTTGGGGGAATGGATGGGGAAGCAGCGCTCCACGCCTACGCCGAACGAAAGACGGCGCACGGTGAAGCTCTCGCGGATACCGCCGTGCTTTTTCGCGATGACTACGCCCTCGAAGTTCTGGATCCTTTCCTTGCCGCCTTCGATGATGCGGTAGCCCACCCGAACGGTGTCGCCGACGTTGAAGGAAGGGATGTTTTCCTTCATGTTCTCGGCTTCGATCGCCTCGATGAGTCCCATGACTTTACCTCCATGTATTACGCGGCGTTCATGCCAAGAAAGCAGAGGACCGCCCGAAGTCAATTCTAAATTATAAGGGAAGACGCAAAAAAAAGCAAGCGCTTTTACGCCCTTTTCGCAAATTCTTCGGATTATTTTCTCCGTTCGGGCTACCCCTTGCTGTCCCTGTAAGGGAAAGTGGCGCACGCCCTTGTGCGCCGAAAGGGTTTCTCCTCCTCATCCGCCCTCATCCGCCCCTTACGGGGCACCTTCCCCAAAAGGGAAGGCAAGAGGTCGCTCTCTCGGGCTTGGTCAGCACGTCATTCCGAGCGCAAAGCCTGAGAAATCTCTGAGTTTCCGCTTAGGATCGATCAAACGTTTTTTCCAAACCGATTTTGATAGGGGTTAATTTTTTTCGTCAAAAGGGCCTGCCGGCGAGAGCTCTTCGACCCACTTTTGGCGTATGCCGCAGACGGCGTCAAAAATGAACTTCCGAGCGATTCTAAGGGGTACATGTCTGCAATTATGCCTCGGATAGACGCCGATAGCCGTTACTATAAGACGGATAAAAGAATGTAGAATTCAGTCTTTTAAGCGGATGAAAAAGAGGCATTTTGGGGTTAAAAAATTTTACCCCAAAAGAACCCCTAAAGAAAAAGATAAAGATAAAGAGAAAGAGAAAAATAAAGATAAAGAAAAAAAGAAAGGGACGCCTTGCCCCGTTCGCTCGCCTCCGAGGGTTGGCGCGCTCCGCGGCCGGCGGGAAGAAGGCTTTTAGGGAGCCCGTGCGGGAAGCGTGTTCCTTTAGGGGGTGTGCTTGTGCGCCGAAAGGGTTTCGTACGCAGTCCGCGGTGTGGGAAACGCTCGCCCCCTTGCTGTCCCTGTAAGGGAAAGTGGCGCACTGCCCTTGTGCGCCGAAAGGGTTTCGTACGCAGTCGGGGGTGGTGGGAAACACGCGCCCCCTTGCTGTCCCTGTAAGGGAAAGTGGCGCACTGCCCTTGTGCGCCGAAAGGGTTTCGTACGCAGTCGGGGG
>CANQJJ010000064.1 GCA_947624215.1 uncultured Clostridia bacterium | reverse complement strand
TCCCCAGAGGGGAAGCCGAGAAACCCTTTCGGCGCACAAGGGCAGTGCGCCACTTTCCCTTACAGGGACAGCAAGGGAGTGCTCGCACCGGCTTCGTCGCCACCCCACCCCCCTACCCCCCTCCCATGGAGGGGGCACGCTCTGCATGACGTATTAGAACACATGGTCCGTGTCCCAAGCAGGCGGATTTCGGGCTTCTTTTTCCGTAGTTCCTCTATATGGAAAAATTTTTGGGAAAGCGGCGAAAAAATTGCTTAGAACCGTTGACAATGTTGACAATATATGGTATATTCAACACGCGATTTTATTTTATAAAATCATAGAATGGGATGAGGCCTCTTTACGCCGTGCGCAAGGGCCCGTCTCGATCAAAGGGAGGCATCTGCATGAAAAAGAAATTCCGCTACTCGATCCTTTGCCTCGCGATCGCGTTCACCCTGTGTGTCGCGCAATTCGGCTCCGTCGTCGCGGGCATGGGCGCCGGTGCGGCCTCGGAGGATGTGCCGTCTCTCTCTGCACCGTCCATGACCGTGCAGGATGAAGGCGTCGTCCGCCCCGAGAACATCGACGAGGGTCTTTCCACCAAATCCCTCCAGGATATCCGCGGCAGACGCGTCACCGTGCGCCAGCCCGTCATGGAGGTCATCAACGACAGCGTAGACCGCCCCAAAGACGTCCCCGTCTTGGGCGACACTTACCTCTTGGGCGACTTCGATTCCCGCAAGCCGCTCCACCCGCTCGCCTCGGTCACCTTCGAGGGCACGGAGGGCGACGCGAAGTCGGAAAACCCCAAGTATCCCATGAAGGGCCTTGCCAACTCTCCCAAGAGCGGAGAGGGGGAGCAGAAGTATTTTTCCTGCTATGAGAAATACATGCTCCTGCGGCAGGCTTACTACTTCAACCAGCACGCCATGGAGATCGTCAAGGAGGGGCATCTCGTCAAGCACCCCGCCGCCGACTACATCTACGGCAAGATCGACGACGACGCCAAGGCCGTCACCATGCACATCGTCACCGACCCCATCTACCGCTCGCCCATGACGACGGGGCTCTACCTCGTCCCCGGGGAGAAGGCCACGCTCAAGATCCGCGGCCTCGGCAAGGGGGAGACGCTCATCCTCTACACGCACCACCAGGATACCCTCGGCTACCGCGGCTACAACGAAGAGGGCAACGACTTGGGCTCGGATAAGGCCTACTTCGCCTATTGGGACAAGAAGATCGTAGAGATCGCAGAGAAGGCCGAGGCGGAGCAAAAGACGCCCGACTTCACCACCCTCTCCTACGGCCTGCAGGGGCAGTGGGTTTGGCAGAACCAAAAGGTCCCCTGCATGGGCACGACCTTCACGATCACGGGCGACGGCACCGACGAGATGACGGTGGACATCGGTAGCATGTACGGGGGGCCCCTCTATGTAAAGCCCACAACGGGCTCCGTGGACTTCACCGTCACGGGCGCCGTGCTCACGCCCCATTTCGTCTTGGGCGTCACGACCGTCGAGGACTTCAACAAGTATTACCGCAACGCTCCCGGGCTCATCGCCACCTTGGACGTGGAGAACGGCCAGCTCATCGGCCCCGCCGTGGACATGAAGAATGCCGACGACATCGAAAAGCTCGCCTATTTCTGGCACAGCGTCTTCGCCATCGACATCTCCCTCAACGGCAGGGAATACAACTATAACATGACCATGTGCTACGACATGCACGTCCCCGCGGGGGAGGCCGTGGCACTCAACTCCAACTTCTGCGCCCAGCCCACCTATTGGTTCGATACCTGCATGAACTACGAAGAGCTCACGACGAACGGCAACTGGGGCACCTTCCACGAGCTCGGGCACGTGCAGGCCAAGACGTACGGCGTCAATTGGGGCTTTGCCGAAGGGGACGGCGAGGTGTGGAACAACACGCTCATCCTCATCATCTACTCCATGCTCTGCAACATGGATAACCGCCTCGCCCCCGTCGAACACGGCGAATACGTCCACCCGTTCACCGCCATCGAGCGCTCGCAGAAGATCACGCAAACGTATGAGAAGGACGGAGAGACCATCAAGATCGACGACTACGGCAAGATCAACAACGGGAACGGCGCTCACTTCGACCAGCTCTCCATGTATGCCACCCTGCTCCACTCCTTCGGGCCCGAGAAGTTCATCGACATGTTCTATACCTACAAGCTCGATCCCGCCTACTGCGAGAACAAGCGCGCAGACTTTGTCTACCGCATCGCCCTCGTAGACCGCGTCAACATCTTCGAGTGGGTGAATGCCAACTACTTCGCCAACATCTCCGAGGCCATGTTCTCCGAGAGCCAGCTCGAATTTTTGCACAGCCTGCCCACCTTCTACCCCGTCGCCTACCGCTGGGCGAACGGCGTCGACGGCAACGAGACCGCCCGCAAGTATGAAGTGGACGGCAAGCACGGGACCGTCTTCGACCTCTCCGCCGCAAACTTCACTTCCCCCAAGGAGGTAAAGGTGCTCGGCGTCACAAAGCCCGAACACGGCGAGACCCTCTACGACGAAAAGGGCCAAAAAGTGACCTACAAGCCCCCCAAGACCGTGACCGAGTATGACAGCTTCGACATCCTCGTGAGCACCTACGGCGGCAGGCAGGTCACCCTCAACGTGCGCTTCAAACTGCTCTACCGCGGCGTTCACACCGAGGTCTGGGACCTCGGCACCCCCGACGAACAGCGCCTCCACACAAAGTCTCCCTCGGTGGAACTTGCCCGCCAATACTGCGAGAAGTTGGAGCCGACCTCCACGGAGACGGGGAGCGTGGCGGGGAAGGGGAACTTCACCCATTCCAACATGGAATATTTCCGCAGCACCTTCCAATTCACGGCGACCAAGGCGGGCAAGCACACCTTCTACCTTCGCGCGGACGACGCCGCCTGCGTGAAGTTCTATAAAGGTCATACTTCGGCCACCAACGAGCCCACGCACACGCTCAACTCTTGGAGCAAGTACGACTTCTCCGAGACGGACTCCGGCCGCAAGTGGGAAGTGGACTTGAAAGTGGGGGAGACCGTCTTCGTTGCGGCGGAGCTCGTCAATTGGGGCGGGCTCGGCAACCTGCACATCGGCCTGCGCATGCCCGGGGACACGGGGGAGATCCAGGATATTCCCATCGCGAACATCTCCAACGCGGGCGTGACCGAGGATGAGCTCAGACAGGCCGACGCCTTCACGGGCTGGCAGCCGCGCTTTGTCGACAGCATCAAAGACGTGACCATGGACAGCCAAGTCGAGACCAAGGAGTGGGCAATTTTGGAGGCCCCCGTGAACGAGAACGGCAGCGGCCCCGACCACCTCATCGACGGCGATCCCAATACCATCTACCACTCCCGCCATTCCAACAACGTCCCTCCCGTGCCCCATGTCATTGTCATCGACACCAAGAA
This sequence comes from uncultured Clostridia bacterium, assembly GCA_947624215.1. Taxonomy (GTDB): domain Bacteria; phylum Bacillota; class Clostridia; order Christensenellales; family Borkfalkiaceae; genus Gallimonas. The sequence goes on along the minus strand of CANQJJ010000064.1, from coordinate 4,619 downwards.
GAACCAAGAGTTCAACTTCTTCGAAGTCCTGCGCCGCTCCACCAACACCAACGACCAGCTGCTCGAATACGAACTCTATGGGATGAAGGACGAGGGCACGGCGTATGACAAAGACGCCATGGGCGGGGACCACAATGAGCGCTGGACGCTCCTCTACAAGGGCACTGCCGAGGATCCCCGCGCTGCCTACCAGCGCATGAGCTTTGAAAAGCAGGAGCTCCGCTGGTTCAAGTTCGTGGTCAGAAGAAACAACGGCCACACGGTCATCAAGGAGCTCTACGCGGGCCTCGAGAGCAAGCTCAACCAGACGGTCAAGCCGAGCGCCTACGGAACGAAAAACGGCAACACGAACTTCACGGAGAACAGCGCCAACGGCAAGCTCACGGCGAAATCGGAGGGGGCCATGTACGAGTTCGCCTTCCTCGGAAGCGGTTTCGAGCTCTATGCGGATACCAACCCCGCCTACGGAAAAGCGACCGTTACGGTGGACAAAAAAGAGGTGGGGACCATCGACCTCTGCGCGCCCGCACAGTTCAACCGCTGCGTCTTCCAGAGCGGCGAGCTCGAGCTCGGCGAGCACGTTGTCACCGTCAAGACGACCACGGCTTTGAACTTCAACATCAGCTTTATCAATGTGGTATACGGCACGCCCGTCGACGAGGAGGACTACCCCGCCCTGCTCGATGCCAACGGCCAACAGGACTTCGGCAACACCGATACCCCCCGCCTCTTCACGCGGGAGTGGCGCACGCTCGTCAAGGACTACAAGTCGCTCACGAGCATCAAATTCTTAGACGAGATCCCCGCGGGCTACAAGGACACCTACCGCCGCATCGACGAGTACATCCGCGTCTACCGCGACGAGAACGACGCGAACAGGATCGCCTTCGTCTACCCGGGCACCATCCTCGCGCCCACCGAGTGCGGGTCCCTCTTTGCGGGCTGTGAAAAGCTCACCGAGCTGGACTTCGGCAACTTCGATACCTCCTCCATGCGCGGCGCGTCGTCCATGTTCAACGGTTGCGCGGCCCTCACCTCCATTGATGTGAAGAGCTTGCAGACCGAAAACGTGCAGTCGATGGGGGCCATGTTCGCGGGGTGCGTGCGGCTCAACACGCTGGATCTGAGCACGTTCACCCTTGCGGACAACGTCAACCTCGGCAACATGTTCGATTCCTGCCTCAGCCTCACCAAGATCACGCTGCCCGAAAAGATCGCCGAGAAGGCGACGAGCGGGCTCCCGGGCATCTTCCGCGATGAGACGACGGATGAATTCACGACTTCGGTGACGTCGAAAAACGCGGGGCATGTCCTGTCTATCCACAATACGCACACGTTCAGCGGCGGCAAGTCCGAGCCGATCGTGGAGCCCACCTGCACGGAGACGGGCCTGCGCGCCTACCGCGAGTGCACCGTCTGCCACTTTCACTTCGACCCCAATGCCCACGACGAGCTTCTCACCGAGAAGAACAAGACGATCCCCGCCAAGGGGCACGACACGGAGTGGGTCTTAGGGGAAACGATGCCTACCTGCACCAAGCCGGGAGGCAGCTACAAGCTGGTCTGCACGGTCTGCGGCGAAGTGCTCGAGGACGACGGCGGCTTCCCCGCGATGGGCCACTTCTTCGAGCTCGACTTGGGCGAGGGGCACGAAAAGGGGTACGTCTTGCAGTGCAATGCGGACGGCACGGCCTCGCTCATCTTCTACTTCAAGTGCGGGAACTTCGATTACAGCAACTATGACCCCGAGGACCCCGAGGGCTTTATGGATCTGCCGCTCTGCGGGCAAAAAGAGACCGTCACCGTGACTTTGCAGTGTGTGGACCGTGTGAGCGCCACCTGCACGACCAACGCCACCTACACGTTCAGGCAGGTCGTGACGAAGGAGGACGTCCTCGCCGTTTTGAACCCCGAGGGGAAGGGCAGAGAAGACCACATCACGGGCTTCGATCGCGTCTCCATCGACGAGCAGATCGTGTTGGAGGGCTCTTTCGGCCACAGCTACGGCTCGCCCGTGTTCACATGGCGGGAGAACAACACCAAGGCGCAGGCGACCTTCACCTGCACCCGCGAAGGATGCCCCGAGACCGCCGAGGGCCATACCATGTCCGTGGAGGCCGCGATCGAACAGCTCGAACGGGTGGATGCGACCTGCCTTACGGAGGCCTATGTCCGCTACACCGCCACGGCCAGACTCGGCGAGAGCGAATACAGCGAGACGCAGCACAGCACCGAGCAAAATTCCAAGAAGCCGCACTCCTACACGGGCGCCTGCCAGCAGGTGGGCGACGACATGCACGCGCAGATGTGCGTCAACGGGTGCGAGCAGTTCGGCACCGCCGTCGCCTGCACGGCGCAGGAGACGTGGCACATCACCGACGCCGCCCACTATAAGATGTGCGTGTGCGGGCGGCACTTAAGTGAGAGCGCGCACGCGTTCGCCGTGCATGTCGAGTGGCCCGAGACGGCCGAGAAGGTGCAGGAGCTCAGCTCTGCTTTCCTCACCTGCGAGGCCTGCGGCACCGCCGTGCACGAGGGGCTTTCGCTGACCGTCACCCAAAAGGCGGGGAGCAAGGCGGCCACCTGCGAAGAGGAGGGGAGCGTCGTCTACACCGCCACGGTGCGCTACGGCGGCCGTGACATCACGCTGGATTCCGAGCCCTACGCGGCGCCCAAGCTCGGCCATAACTACGCCCCCGCGACAAAGGCACCCCTCACATGGGCGGCGGAAGGCCAATATGCCGAGGCGGCCCTGCGCCTTGCCTGCACCAATTGCAGGGAGGGCGATCCTAACCACACCAAGGACGTCTCCCTCTCCGCCGAGGTGGACGTTTCGGGCGGCGGCACCGCTGCGACCTGCGGCAGTACGGCCGATAAGATCGTCTATAAAGTAGACCCGACGAGCAAGGAGATCCTCGATACCATCCGCAACGTGCTCGGCGACAGCAAGTTCGACGAAAGCGCCGTCAAGGCTCTTCAAGCGCTCGAGCATACGGAGAGCTCCTCCATGGTCGGCCACGATTGGCGGCTTGTAGAGGGGGAACTTACGTTGAAATGGAAGGTGGATGAAGACGCGAGCACCGCGACCCTCACCGAGACCTTCAAGTGCAGCCGCTGCAACGCAGAGTTCGTTCTTGTCTTCGAGGGCGAGTGCACCGTGACGGTCGCCACCTGCGAAAGCGGCGAACAGCTCACCTTCACCGTCGGGGAGAAGGGCGTCGACGAGATCAAAGCGGCGGCCAATGAGAGCAGCGGCGGGGTCTCCCTCTATGCCAACGATACCTACCAGGCTCTTCCCCGCAGGCAATATCAGACGGCGGGCAAGAACGGACCCTTGAACCATGTCTATGAGGACGTGGCAGCCGTGGACCCGACGTGCACCCGCGAGGGCTCGACGGCGGGGAGAAGATGCACCCGCGCGGGCTGCGGCCACACCGAGGGCATTGAAACGATCGCTCCCTTGGGGCACAAGCTCGAGGCCATCGAAGACATCCCCGCCACCTGCGTGACTTCGGGCGCCACGGGCGGCGAGCGGTGCTCTGTCTGCAAAGAGATCCTGAGAGCGCAGACGGAAGTTGCCCCGCTCGGCCATAGCGAACACGCGAACAATGACGGCGTGGCTGCTACCTGCACGGAGCAGGGCTGGACGGACAGCACCTCCTGCTCGGTGTGCGGCATGGTGGTCCGTGAGCGCGAGGCCATCCCCGCAAAGGGGCATACCGTGCACGAAAACAGCGACGGCGTGGAGGCTACTTGCACGGAGGCGGGGCGCACGAACAGCACCTCCTGCTCCGAATGCGGCGCGACCGTGCATGCAGGCGAAGTCATCCCCGCCAAGGGGCACCACTGGGAGACCCTTCCCGGCAAGGCCCCGACGGCGACCGAGCCCGGGCTCACCGAGGGCGAATATTGCACGGAGTGCGGCGAAGTGCGCAAGGCACAGACGGAGATCGCGCCCCTCGGCAGCGACGGCCCCAATATGGGCATGATCGTCGGCATTGCCGGCGGTGTGGCGGCAGTAGTCGTCATCGGCGCCGTTGTCATCGTCCTCATCAAAAAGCGCCGCCGCACGCTATGATCACGTCATGTTGAGCTTGTCGAAACATCACCTTATTATCGTTGTGGTAAGCGTGTCATACCGAAGCCCCATAAGGGGCTGAGTGTATCCCCTCAAACGAAGTCCGCGGCGGTGGGAAGCGCGTCATCCTGAGCCGTAATGGTGGAACGAAGTCCGCCGCGGCTGTCCCCGAAGGATCCCGAAGTACGAAGTCCGATGAAAAGCGCCTCCTTGGGGAGGAGCTGTCACATTGTGACTGAGGTGGGGATCACAACTGTTCTTTCCAAATTTTTATAATGCGGTGACCCTTCGACACAGCTACTTCGCGCGGGGCGCTCGTGTCGATTTTAGTAGCACAAGAAACCTCAATCGGACAGGGTGACGTAATTGGAATGCCTTATTCGTTCACACGATACTTGGGCGTAGTAAGATTCTTCGCGGATGGGCAATTCGCTCTAATCCATGCTCTACTGGCTCAGAATGACGCTTGGATTGGCCTCGTTTGGAATGACGCTCAGTAGAGCCCTGTTGCGGACATGGTACCCTCGATTGAGGTCCGAGC
>CANQJJ010000063.1 GCA_947624215.1 uncultured Clostridia bacterium | reverse complement strand
TATCCGAATAAAAGGATTCTCTTTGTCAGAAAGACCGATAACGATGTGAAAGAGATAATAAAGCAGATTCTCAAAATCCTTGAGGATGCCAGAACGGGCTATATTATTCAGAGCATCTACGACACAAGCCTCAGATTCACAATCAAGACCACGAACGAGCTTACGACCAATTTAGTAACGGACACAAAGGGAACAAGCCAGCTCTTAGGCGTGGGAACGGGCGGGTCGCTTACGGGCAAGCACTTCGATGTGATCTTCACAGACGATATTATCAACGTGCAAGACAGAATCTCAAAGGCAGAGAGAGATAAGACAAAGCAAATCTATCAGGAGCTTCAGAACATTAAGAATAGAGGCGGGCGCATCTTCAACACGGGTACGCCGTGGCACAAAGAAGACGCCTTCACCCTAATGCCAGAGCCAGAGAAGTACGATTGCTATTCTACGGGACTCATGACCGCAGATGAAATTGAGAGCGTAAAGAAATCAATGACAAAGAGCCTTTTTTCTTGCAACTATGAGCTTTTGCATATAGCAGACGAAAATGTGCTTTTCCCGAACCCGAAATTCTTCAGCGATGGCTCTCTCTTGGAAAATGGAATTTGCCATATTGACGCAAGCTACGGAGGAGAAGACGCAACAGCATTCACAATCGCAAAGAGAGGCACAGACGGAAAGATATATGCACTCGGGAAGCTCTGGCATAAGCACGTGGATAACTGCCTCGTGGAGATTCTAGACCTCAAGAGGAAGTATCTTACGGGCAAGACCTACGTTGAGGATAATGGCGACAAAGGCTACTTGAAAAAGGCGCTCAGAGAGGCGGGCGACAATGCCACGAGCTACCATGAAACGACAAATAAATTCCTGAAAATCTCCTCGGTGCTATATCGGGAGTGGCAAGATGTATACTTCTTGGATTCCACAGACCCAGAGTACGTGGCAGAAGTTGAAGACTACAGCGAGAATGCCGAACATGATGATGCGCCAGACAGCCTCGCCTCTATATGCAGAATGCTCAGGAAGACCGACAGCTCGAATTATCAATCAGTCTTTGGGTAGATGTTTCACGTGAAACACCGAAAAGATTTTTAAAAAATAATTTTTAAATAAAGGGAGCTGAAAAGCTCCCTTTTTCTATGGAGGGCTGTAATTTGCCAGAGGCTCCAAGAAGTCCATTGCGTAGGCTTGCCAGCGCTCTAGAAGCTCTTGAGTGCTTACCCAGTTAGCAAAGAGATCGCTCTCGGTTTCCACACCAAGAAGCTCGGGAAGCATTGGCGGGCGATAGACGGCAAAGTCAATTTGCGGGCGGGTCTGCGTTTTCCTTGTTGCGCAACTTGGCAATAAAGTCAGCAGAAGCACTAGCAATATTGTCAGAGACAGCAGGCGAATCTTCGACCTTGATTTTCTCTTCTTTGTATTTTTCCTGAATAGCAATATCTTTATCCTTTAGGCTTGAAGCCTTATCGTTGACTTCCTCGAAGTAGAGAACCTTATCAAGCTCTTCTTGCGCTTTTTGCTTGAATTTCTTGGCTCTAGACGATTGGACGCCCAGAGCCGTAGAGAGCCCTGCGATGATGATTCCCACAACAAGCCCTATTATTCCTCCGATGCTCATGTTAGGAAGTTACCTTATTTGAGAGCTTCTGAATAATGGGCTTAAGCACTGAGAGATCTAAATCCTTCTGAGCAAAGAAGAGCGCAAGGGAAAAGATGATAATTGTCCAAGGCGAGCCTAAATTGCGGTAGAAATCAAAGCTGTAGTAAGCGATGATAGCTACCACTGTGGACAGCACAAGCCCGATTAGAGTGATTACGAGGGTCTTTACCCACGATTTGGAGATGCGACCGCAAAGCCTGCGGATTACCTCCATGACGGCAACCAAAATGAAAACAATGATGAAAGTAACTAAGAAAATATTCATGCTTAAGATTATAAACCATTTGTGCTAAAATCACGATATGAACACCTTTCAAGACTTCGAAGCCGTCACAAATAAGCCTAAATACGCAGTAGAGCTGATTTCAGAGCATAAGGCGAGCAATATATATAAGACCGCGCTAATTGCAAACGAGTACGATCGCCAGCACAATATTACCGTTAACGATTATGTGAAAAAGATTTACTCCCTAGGGGGCGAGCCAGTGGTTGATTTCACGGCCAGCAACTCTAAGCTTGCGACCAATTTTTTCCAAAGATTCAATACTCAGAGGAACGAGTACTCGCTAGGGAACGGCGTGACCTTTACGAATGAAGCTACAAAGGAGAGGCTAGGGAAGGACTTCGATATCGTGCTTTCCCATGCGGGGTATAACGCCCTCATCCATGGGGTGACGTATCTTTTTTGGAGCGGAGAGAGGCTTTATAACTTCGACATTACAGAATTTGTACCGCTCTTTGATGAGGAGACTGGCGCACTTAGGGCGGGCGTGAGATTCTGGCAACTCGACACAGATAAGCCTTTGATTTTCATTATCTACGAGGAAGATGGGTTCACGAAGTACAAGGTCGAGGACGGCGGGCAGATTACCGAGCTTGTGCCGAAGAGGGCATATAAAACAAAAGTAAAGACCCTTGGGACAGACAGGGAGATTGTGATTGAAGAAGAGCCAGAGAATTACTCGGCAATTCCAATAGTTCCGTTCTACGGTTCGAGGCTCAAAGAATCGACCTTGGAGAGACTTAGGCCCATGATTGACAGCTACGACCTTATTCTCTCAGGATTTGCCAACAACCTAACGGATTGCGCCGAGATCTACTGGCTGATTTCGGGGTGCGATGGCATGACGGATACAGATCTTGCGAGGTTCAGGGACAGGCTTCTTCTTAATCACATTGCAATCGGGAACGATATTGGCACTAAGGTCGAGCCATATACGCAGACAGTCCCACATGAAGCGAGAGAGGCATATCTCAATCTCTTGAAAAATCAGATGTATGCGGATTTTGGGGCTTTGGATGTAAGCTCAATCTCATCATCTGCAAGAACGGCAACCGAGATAAGAGCCTCATATCAGCCATTGGACGAGAATGCAGATGATTTTGAGTATCAGATTATAAGCGCAATCAGAGGCATTCTTGCGCTCTTGGATATTGATGATACCCCGCAGTTCAAGCGCAACAGAATCGCAAATGAGACCGAGGCGATCCAGAATGTACTCTCAGAGGCTGAGTATCTCGACAGAGAGACTATTCTCAATAAGCTCCCGAACGTTACGGTGGATGAGGTTGCGAGCATAATGGAGCGCAAAGACAAAGAAGAAGAGAATAGCATCTTCTCAAATGATGCAGATGCAGAAGAAGCCTACTAATGGACAGAGCGCACAGAGAAGTCGACAGAATCATAGGCAAGGCGGGGCGAGAGATCAAGAGAATCTATGCCGATGCGCTTGCAAGGGCTAAAGCTGTTCTAAAGACGGCAGAGGCAGACTACAGGGTTCAGTCACAGCTATTAAAGGGCGCAGAGCTTGAAGCGTACAGAAAACAATATTTCATTACAAGCGCAAATGCAAAGGCTCGAATCAAAACGCTTTCCAATATGCTTGTTCAAGCGTCAAAGGACGCTAACGAAGTCGTGAAGCGCTATATCAACGAGAGCTACATTGTGGGCTATAATCAAACGAGCAAGGCGGTTAAGAGACTTTACGATATAACGGGCGAGCGATTCTCCCTGCTCAACGAAACCATGCTAGAGTATCTTATGAGCAAAAATCCGAGCATAGTGCCAAAGACCACAGTGAAAGTAGCAAAGGCAGAGGCATGGGACACTAGGCGAATCACCAGAGAGTTCAGGGAGAGCGTAGCTAAGGGGGAGAGTGTGAACAAGATGTCCCGCAGACTCCAGAAGATCACTGGCACAGACCGAAACACAGCTCTAAGGCATTCTAGGAACATGTTCACATGTGCCGAGAATCGGGGTAGATTCAACCGCCACGCAGATAACGAGAAAAAGTTCGAGAAGTACGGCTATAGAATCCGCTTTCAATGGCTTGCAACAAATGATGATAGGACAAGAGAGCATCACAGAATCCTCAACGGCACATTTGCCAATGAAGAGGGTTATTTTCAATTTGGACTAAGGTACGCAGGCGACCAGAATGCACCTCAGGAAGAATGGCAGAATTGCCGATGCACAAACATTGAAGTAGTTGAAGAAATCAAATAAAAATTTTAATTTTTTTAAAAAAAATATATTGACAGATTAATTATTTGGCATTAACATATATTTATAAATAAATAAATATATATAAGGAGAGAAACAAAATGATTAACAAGAAAAACGGAAGAATCTACGATGCCACCTATAGCGATGATGAGATTATAAAAATATTCTGGACTTCGGCGGACGGAATTGACTGCTATGGTGCAATCGATGTCACAAAGCTTCCTAATTTTGATGAGGCAGACGCAGAAGACGAAGAGGCAGTAGGCGCATTTGCAGAGGCAACCGCAGAGGGGCTAAGAGGTCAGTATATCTATGATTCAAGTATCATGAGAGATTTGCTTAAGGCTGGTTTAGATGTTGAGTCCGAAGAATATGACGAGAAGTGCTACAGAGGGCTTATCTAAAAAGACGGCAAAAGAAGAAAAGAGGGCTGACGCCCTCTTTTTTTTGGAAGTATCTATTATGGGTACAAATACGCAAATAGTCTAAAATAAAGCTATGAGAGAATCAATTAAAATAGACGTGAAATTAAATGAATCTGAGCTGAAAAAGGTCAACGAGAAAATAGACGATATGCTCGAGCTTTGGGGCATTGAGCTTGAGGGGGCAGTCAAGAAGCTCACACCAGTAGACACAGGCAGGCTCAGAAATTCAGTTACCCACGCCACGAAGGCAGATGAGGGGAATGCGTTCACATATTCCGACAATCAGGGGAAGAGCTATCTAGATCACTTCGGGCAGGGCATCAAAGAACGCACAGTAGCGGTTGGCACCAATGTGGAATATGCCCCTGCGGTAGAGTTCAACGACCAAACCCGCCACGCAACCGGTCAGGCACACTACATCAGAGACGGCGTTCTATCCTCAAAAGACGCCTTAGAAGCCATTGCGAGAAAAATTTCAAAGTCTTAAACAAAGTCGGAATTGTACAAATTTTTGATATCCATAATAATAGCTTTTTACTTGCAAATTTTCATTTTATGCAAATAGCAAATTCTTTTTATGTATTATTATACGTTTATCAATAATTTAGTAAAAATCGTAATTATATATATTATAAGTATTTATCTATATATATTATTATATATATATTTATTATTATGTATTATTATGTATGATATGTATGATATATAAAAAAGTATATAAAAGAGAAAAATAAATAATATAAAAAAGTTGTTTTAAGGCTTAATCATACATACATCATACATCTCTACATAGAGCGGTAAAATTCAAAAAGATTTTTTAAGGGCTGTTTTTTGAGAATACAAAAATGTGTATAATAAAAAATGTTCAAATGGCAGGAAACGCCAGCGAGGAATAGGAGAACAATATGGCACTGACTAGAAAGTTCCTTAAGGCAATGGGAATTGAAGATGAGAAGATTGAGCAGATAATCGAGGCTCATAGCGAATCTGTTACCGCTCTCAAAGAGCAAATTGACGTCGCTAACGAAAAGGCGGACAAGGCGGTTGAGCTGGAGAGCAAGCTGGCTAAGACCGAGAAGGAGCTTGAGAGCGCAAAGGCGGGTAGCAAGAAAGATGACTACGAGAAACTCAAGGCGGAATATGAGGGCTATAGGCAGAAAGTCGAAAAAGACAGGAGCGAGGCTCTCAAGAGGGACGCAATGAAGAAACTGCTTGTGGAAATCGGCATTGGCGAAAGACAGGCGGGGAAGCTCGTAAATCATATCGATTTAAGCGCAATTGAAATCGAAGAAGATGGTGCTATCAAAAATATAGATGAAGTCAAAAAGACCCAGAAAGAAGAATGGGGCGACTTTATCGGAAAATCGACTACTATATCTAACGGAGAGGTGGAGACTCCCCCGAGGGACAGCAAGCCCCACGATGAGGAGCTAAGAGCCTTGGAAGATATGGATATGGCAGACTACATCAAATTCAGAGAGGGAAAATAATATGGCAAATACTTTGCTGAAACCAAAAATCATAGCTAAAGAGGCACTCATGGTGCTTAGGAATAACGCCGTAATGGCGGGGCTGGTCCATAGAGACTATGCAAGCGAGTTCGTGGCAGGTGTGGGCGATACAATCACAATCAGGAAGCCCGCTACATTTGAGGCTAAGGAGTTCACCACCTCAATCACGGTTCAGGACGCAACCGAGCAGTCTGTGGACGTTAAGATGGACAAGCATCTCGATGTCTCTTTTGCGGTAACCGCCAAGGAGCTTACACTTGATATCGCAGACTTCTCAGCACAGTTCCTTGTACCAGCAATGCAGGCATTCAGGGACAAGATTGATGCATATATAATCGCAGAGGCAGCTAAGTCCACAAAGACAGTCGACCATGCCTCTGGCGCAATTGCACCCGCTGACATTATCGCAGCTCGCAAGCTCCTTAATGATAACGCCGTCCCGCTTTCAGACAGGCGCTTTGTCGTTGGAACACAGGCAGAGGCTGACCTTTTGGGAAATGAGCTTTTTGTCTCAGCCGAAAAGGTAGGAACAACCGAGGCTCTTAGAGAGGCGTCTCTCGGAAGGAAGTTCGGGTTCGATATCTATGTAGATCAGAATATTGCAGAGGGCGAAGAGGATACGAAGCTTCTTGCTTTCCATAAGAATGGCATTGCTTTCGTAACCAGACCGCTCGCACTTCCGCAGGGCAACGCAGAATCTGCAATTGTCTCCTATGATGGATTCTCGCTCAGGGTAGTAAGGGGCTACGACCTCACCACAAAGAAGGATACAATTTCGATTGATATGCTTTGCGGCGTTAAGCTCCTTGATGAGAGGCTTGTTGCTGTCATCAGCGATAAGGAACACAAGACAGGCGGAGAGTAGGCTAGATGGACTACACCTTGCTAACCAGCGTGATGCGCTTCCTCCGAAATGATTTTGCACGCACGTACTTATACGGCACGTTCGAAATCAAAGACGGAAAGATTGATATTCCCGAACGCCTCGACGGGCAGTTTTATGGAATCATTGGCTCTGTTTTCAATGATGGGGTTCACAATGACGATGAGCTGACCGATGAGACTTTTGAGGGAAAAATCGTTTTGATGGCAATCCCGAAGGGCTTCCTTTCTCTCATGGAGCAGATAGAGGATTTTCAGAAGGCTCAGATAGAGAGCGGAGCGTATAAGTCGCCGTTTACTTCCGAGTCTTTTGGCGGGTACTCTTACTCTAAGAAGAAAGGCGGTTCAGGCGGGAACGGCGGTACAGGCGACAGCGGTTACGGTTGGCAGGATGAGTTCATGGCTCAGCTTGCGATTTACAGGAAGATATAGCGATGTTCCTTTTTGAGACCTTTTTAGAGCCATTTGCAATTGTGGATAGGAAGACCGTGTCTGACGGCATGGGCGGATATAAGACCGAATATGTCGATGGAGCGGAGATTGAGGCAGTTGCGGTTACTCAGGCGTCCACAGAGCAATTGCAGGCGGAGAAGATGATTGGCTCAGCAACCTTTCAGATCACGACCCGCAGAGACGTGGTGCTTGAATATCACACGCTCCTAAAAAGGCTCTCAGACGGGAAGATTTTCAGAGTGGTAAGCGATAGCAGAGATGTTAAGACTCCGAAGGTTGCGACCTTCGAGTTCTGCCAATGCAATGCAGAGGCATGGGAGAATGTGGAATAATGGAATCAGTCTTCAAGGCTCTTTATTCTTTCTTCTCTCAGTTCGCCCCTGCATATGCAGAGGGCGCAATCCCGACAGAGGCAGAGATGCCCTATATTGTCTACTCCATATCTGTTCCCGAGCTATTTGAGAGTACCGTTCTAACGGCGTCCATCTATAGCAAGTCAAACGGATTTTTAGAGGCGGTTGGGATAGCAGGCCAAATTTCAAGGGCAGTCAAAATCTGCAAGAAATTGCCACTCGAAGACGGCGGGTCGATTCTGCTCTATCAAGGGAGTCCTTTCGTTATGAATGTGGGCAACTATGATGAGCGAGTTCGACAGCTATATCTGAACATTCAAATCGCAGTTGATAAAAAACTTTTTTAAAGGAGATTTTGCAAGATGAAGTATACAAGAATTGCGGAGGATACCTTTCAGAAGCTTCAGCTCAATGCGGGCGTGCTATGCGTGGACTTCAATCCGCTCTCAGGGGAAATCAAGGAAGATGATATCCTTGGAGCTACTGACGGCGGAGTCAGCTTTGTAGC
>CANQJJ010000062.1 GCA_947624215.1 uncultured Clostridia bacterium | reverse complement strand
AGCGGGAAATCCACGCTCATGAACATCATCGGCGCCCTCGATTCCCCCACGAGCGGCGAGGTCTACGCGAACGGCAAACTGCTCACGGGCATGAAGCAAAACGAGCTCGCGGCCTACCGCAACAAGACGACGGGCTTCGTCTTCCAATCCTTCTATCTCGAACCCACCTTCACGGTGCTCGAAAATGTCGCCATGCCCCTCATCATCGCGGGCATGAAGCGGAAGGAGCGCGAAGAGCGGGCACGGGAGATCCTTGCAAAGCTCGGGCTCTCGGACAAGGTCAAAAAGAAGGCGAGCGAACTCTCGGGCGGCCAAAAACAGCGGGTCTCCATCGCGCGCGCCCTCGTGCATGAGCCCTCCATCGTGCTCGCCGACGAGCCGACGGGCAACCTCGATTCCAAGAACGGGAGCGAGGTCATCTCCCTTTTGCGCTCCATTGCAGACAGCGGGAAATCCGTTGTGCTCGTCACCCACAACCATGCCGACGCCGCCTGTGCCGACGAGATCATCTTTCTCCGCGACGGCGTTGCGACGATGCGCGGGCCCCTTCTCCCCGGAGAAGACCCCTACGGAGGCTGACGATGAAACTCCCCGATACCTTCCGCGTCGCCTGCCACAACATCCGCTACAACGCGGGCCGCACGGCGGTCACCGTATCCATCGTGGCCATCGTCTCCGCGCTCGTGATGTTTTTGCTCCTCATCGGCGTTTCCTTCCGCGAAAACCTCATCGCCGTCGCGCGCTACCGTTTCTCCTTGGGAGGCGCGGCCTATACCATGTCCGGACCCAATACCTATGATTTTCACAATAATAGAAAAGTCGGGGCGATCACGGAGGAGGAATATGCGCTCTACAAAGAGCGGGCCGCCGCCCACGCGGAAGTGTGCGGCTACGACGAAGCGAACTCCAATTTGTTGGGCCTCTCCGAGACGGGCTCCGACAGCTTCCTTCTCTTCACGGGCGATTTCCGCGGCTTCGAAGATACGACCGCAGAGGACGGCTGGTGGGCGCAGCCGAGCGAGCTCTATGCCACGAGCTGTACTTCCGTCCCGCCCGGGCTCGTCTTCCGCGAGGGAAGGGTCTTCTCGCCCGAAGACAGTGCGGGGGACGCCATCTTCATCAGCCGCGAGATCAAGCGGCAGTGCGAAAACGCAGGCCGCATCGCCGAAGTGGGCGACAAGGTGCTCCTGCTCGATTTGAGCAGAAGGGCGGAGGTGTGCTCGTTCACCATTGCGGGGTTTTACGACGGCGATCTCCCCTTCTTCATCGGGCTCGACAAGCTCTTCGAGATCTCCCGCGCGACGGAGGGCAGGATCTACGTACAAAACATCCGGATGACGTTCATCCCGCCCGCCGCCGACTACGATTACAGCGCGACCTACGCGAGCATGAAGCGCTTCACCGGGGAGATGACGGCCGCCCTCGACCAGGACTACGAGCTCGAGGACATGCCCGGGGCCGACCTCTTCGCCATGCTCTTTTCCGACGTCACGCGCCGCTTTACCAACAGCTTTGTGGACGAGATGCGGCTCGTCGACGTCATCTCCGCCATCATCATCGGGGTATTCGCCCTGCTCGCCTTCTTCGTCCTGCTCCTCTCGGTGGGGAGCGTCGCGGGCAACGTCGTCATCTCGGTGGACAAGAACAAGAAATTCTTCGGCATGATGAAGGCCGTGGGGCTGGATAAGCGGGGGCTGAAAAAGCTCGTTTTGTGCGAACTGCTCCTCGTCGTGACGGCGGGCGTTATCCTCGGCATCGGCCTCCTCTATGCCCTCTTCCCCGTGGCAAACTCCATCGTCGTTTCCATTTTCGACTACATTTGGGGCGCGCTGCTGCCCTTTGCCGTCTCGGCGGCCATCCCCGTGTGGCTTCCTCTCTCGGCGGCGCTCTTCTTCGTGCTCCTCACCATGCTGTTCGCGCGCGGGAGCATTAGAAGGATCGCGGCGCAGGACGCCATGGTCACGCTCTCGGAGGTGTCGTGATGCGCATTGCAGATCTCTTCCGTTTGGGTGCGGCGAGCGTCCGCAGCAGAAAAAGATCGACGGCCAACACCGTGCTCGGCATCGTGTTCGGCCTCACCCTGCTCATCCCCGTGCTCTTCTTCACCTTCGCCTTCCACGCCGACCTCAAGGGCAAGGTGAACAGTTCGCGCGCCATCTCCTCCGTGCTCCTCCCCTTCTCCGAGGAGACCGCGGCAAGCAACGAACGAGGCTTTGCGCTCGACGCCTCCCTGCTCGACGAGATCGCGTCGGACAGCGGGACCGTGGACCTCGTGCGCGCCCGGCTCTTTGCCTTCCCGAGCGAAAAGGACGGCGGTTTTACGCTCATGCACGAGGGCAAGACCTACGGCCCGACCCTGCTGCGCACCCTTCCTCTTAGGGAGGGATATATGGCCAACTCCTCGTTTACCGTAAAGGCGCTCGATCCCCGCGACGGATTGGTTACCGAGGGCACACTTTCGGACATGGGTGCCACGTCTGTGCTCATCGCGGGGAATTCTTTCTCGGACGGACGGGGAGAAGTTCTCCTCTCCGAGCCCCTCTTGCGCGCGTTCGGCTATACGGATCCCGCCTTGGCGCTCGGCAAGACGTTCACCGTATTCGGCAGTTCTTCTCTATCCTCGGGCTCCTCGCGGGGCTACCGTCTCGACGGGGACAGCGACCCTGACAATGAATTTTTCCCCGCCTCCTCCCGCACCGTGTCGGCCGCGCTTATGACGGAGTTCGAGATCGTCGGCGTCATCTCGGAGGACTACTACCTTCTCAACTCGCTCACCTATCAGGACTCGCACATCTGGATCTCGGAGGCGGCCGTCACCCGCGAAGACGGCACTTCTTTCCTGCCCGCCATGCGAAGAAATCTCGCCGATCCCCTCGCCCTGGACCTCACCTACCCCGAGGACGTGGCCACGCTCTCGCAAAGGGCCGCGGAGGAAGAGATGTTCTTCCCCGCCATCCCCGCCGTGCGCTTTTCCCGCTGTGCCGCCGAGGAGGACTTCGGGCTCTCGCACGCCGCACCCGTCACCGAGGCCTATGTGGAGTGCCGCGACTTCGACGCCGCCTCCTCCCTCATCGGGCGGTATGAGACGGAGTGCCGCACCTTCCTCGGGCAGAGCGGGCTCATGATGCAGCTCGTCACGGGGACGGACACGGGCATGGTGCTCGTCGGTTTCCTCAATCTCCGCGTCCTCAATACCGTTTCGGGCTACATCGTCTTCACCATGCTCATCTTCGGGGGCGTCGTTCTGCTCGCAACGCTGCTCAACCTCTTTAACTCCGTCAACTACTCCGTGCAGATCCGCAAAAATTACATGGGAATGATGCAGGCGATCGGCGCGAAGAGATCGCTCATCCCCAAGATGTATTTCGTGGAGATCCTGCTCATCTTCCTCATCGCCTTGCCGTTTGCCTTTCTGCTTGCGGGCGGCATCTCCTATCTCATGAAGTTCGCCGTCGACGCCTTCTTCTCCGCCGAGACGGGGCTCGCGGCCACGGAGCTCTTTACGGTGGCCATCACCTTGGACATGGGGTGGCTTGCGCTCGCCATCGCCATCGTTTTGGCCTTTACGGCGCTCGTCGCTTTTCTCTTCTCTGTCATCGCCTGCCGCACGGTCACGGGGAAGGGCGTCATCGAAGTGCTCGCCACCGAACAATAGGAGGCCGACATGAAACTGTTCAAAAAATTAGTCGCAGTGCTCCTGCCCCTCGTCTTCCTGCTCGCGGCGTGTGCGCCCCGCCTTACGGCAAGCGGCACCGTCACGCTCACCGTGGAAAGCGCCGCACCCGCATACACCGTCACGGCCTCTTACGGCCAACTCACCCATGAAGGCGACGTCTACACCCTCTCCGTCCCCACCCTGCGCGACGTCATGCTCACCGTCAGTGCCGAGGGCTACGAGACGGTCTGCGTATCCGTCACCGTCGACGACTTTCTGCAGGGGGATACCGTGCGCACGGCCGTCCTCGACACCACCGTTCTCCGCGAGGTGCGCATCACCCTCTCGGGCAGGACGCGGCAGGCCTCCGTCTCATGCGGCGGCACCCTGTTCACCCCCGTGACGGAGGACGCCTTCCTCGGCGAAGTCACGCGGGAACAGCTCATGCAAGGCGTCGTGGCGACGGCGGAGGACGCCGAACCGTGCACCTTCTTCTTTGCCGAAGAGGACCTCATCGAGACCTTCCTCGAAGCCTCGCTCCACCTCGTGAAGAAGGGCACCAAGTGCGTGCAACTGAGGGGGATCGATTCCCGCAACGCCTACATCCTCGACGACGAAAACCGCCTGCTCGAGGCAGAGTACGACGGCAACGGCGGGAGCTATGTGGAGGTCCCCCGTGCCTACAAGGGCGGCGTGCATGTGCGCTACTACGACAACGCCCTGCCCTGCGACGTCTTTGCCTACGACCTCCCGGACAGCGAGGACCCCTACGGCGGGGTGAGCTTCGGCAGCGCCCCTGCGGCCGGGCGGGATGAGGACTTCACCGCGTATTACTTCGACCGCTTCGATTTGGAGGACATTGCCCTCGGCTGCGGCATCCTCACGGAAGAGACGCTCGAGTTCGGCGTCTTACCCTACCTCTGGATGGAGACGGACAGCACGCTCTGCCTCGTTCGGGACAACCCCGCTGGGAGCCCGAACGGGACCTATGACAGCCAATATCTCGTGTACGTCCCCCGCGAAGAAAAGCTCCTCCGCCTCATCCTCGGCGTTCCCTTCGGCCGCCACGCCGTGCTGACCCTGAAAGAGGGTGCGGACACGAGCTCCATCCGCGCGGAATTTCTCGAGGTCGCCATGGAAAGCCCCCTGCCCACGGACAGTCTCCTGCTCGAGGTGCGCGACGCCGTGACGGGAGAGCCCTACACGGGCAACATCTTGCTCGACGGACAGCTTGCCGCGTCTGCCGCACGGCCCTTCGCGTGGAGGGAGGAATATTTCGGGTTCGTATACACGGGGGCGTACACCTCCGGCATCACCGCCGAGGACGGCTGCGACATCCTACCCGCCGCCCTCGTCTTCACCAAGCGAGACGGCAAGCTGTATATGGTGCTCCACTACATGGCCAAGCTCTCCTACCGCGTCTACCTGACGCAAAACGGGGCACCCATGTCCGGGTTGAGCGTCTACGAAAAGCACAGCGGCGACGAATTCAGCCTGTATTTTTTGGAGATCGCTCCGGGACTCTATGAGGGCGAGGGGCATAGCTACGACCGCCTCACCGTCGTATTCCCAGACGGAAGCGAGCGCGAAATTTTGGCCTGCGGCGACAACTGGAAGCGCGCGGGGCATGACTTCACCCTCACCTGCGACCTCGGCACCCCCATATGCCTCCTCTTCAACGTGATGTACTCGGGCAAAATGTATGCACCCGTGCTCAGCGAGATCGAGTCCGTCGAACTGCTCGCCGGGGACTGCGAATTTGCCCTGCCCGAAAACGGCATCAGCACCCTCTACAACGGCTCCTATCAGCTGCTCCTTCGCGCCGCATACGGGGAGAAGGTCCGCCTGCGCGTCCAAATCGTGCTCACCGAACGGACGGGCGCCGCCTACCGCGAGACGCGCATCATCGAGATCGACACGCGGGAGAGCTATGACAGCATCGTAAGCGGCGGCGGGAATATCATTGCACTCGCCACCTGCCCGACCGAATAAGGAGCAACGGCCTGACCGACGGAGCCCGCTTCCCCTACTCGCTGCCTGTTCCCCCTCCCCCTCTCGGGACAAAAAAAGAGGCGGGGTCCGTGCCCCGCTTCCATGGCCTGACTATCAGGTAATACAACATCCGCCCCACCCATGTCTGAGAGTGAGGCGGATATTTTCAAATTTTTATGTGTTTATAACCGAGCCACACCCGACTTTTTCGCCGCCTCTCTCACTGCCACTGCAACCGCTTCGTGGGCAGATGTTTCGTAGGCATAGGGCAGGATGTGGTCGCGGGAGAGGTCGCCTGCGCACGCGGCAATGGCACGGGAGGCCGCCATCATCATCTCGGCGTTGATGTCCGTCGCGCGCACATCGAGCGCACCGCGGAAGAGGCCGGGGAAGACGAGCACGTTGTTGATCTGGTTGGGCTTTTCCGAGGAGCCCGTCCCGACGACGGCCGCCCCTGCTTCCAGCGCGTCCTCGCGGGAGATCTCGGGCGTGGGGTTGGCACAGGCGAACACGATGGCGTCCCGCGCCATGGATCTGACCATGTCCTTGGTCACGCAGTTGGGGCCCGACACGCCGATGAACACATCTGCCCCGCGCATGGCGTCGGCGAGCGTTCCCCTGATGCCCCTGCGGTTGGTGAGCGCGGCGAGCTCGCGTTTTGCGAGGTCAAACCTCTCGTCCGATGCATCGAGGATGCCGAGGCGATCGCAGAGTACGACGTCTCCCACCCCAAAGCGGAGAAGGTATTTCGCAATGGCCGTTCCCGCCGCTCCTGCGCCGTTGATGACCACCGAGATGGCACCCATGTCTTTGTTCACGAGCGACAGAGCGTTCAAAAGCGCCGCCGCGACGACGACTGCGGTGCCGTGTTGGTCGTCGTGGAAGACGGGGATATCGAGGTCCTCTTTGAGGCGCCGCTCGATCTCGAAACAGCGGGGCGCGGCGATGTCTTCGAGGTTGATGCCGCCGAAGGAGCCCGCGATGAGCTCGACGGTGCGCACGATCTCGTCGGTATCCTTGGAGCGGATGCACAGCGGGATGGCATCGACGCCGCCAAAGGCCTTGAAGAGCGCGCACTTGCCCTCCATCACGGGCATGCCTGCCTCGGGACCGATGTCGCCCAAGCCAAGGACGGCGGTACCGTCTGTGATCACGGGCACGGTGTTCCAGCGGCGGGTGAGCTCAAAACTCTTGTTGATATCTTTTTGAATGGCGAGGCAGGGCTCTGCGACGCCGGGGGTATAGGCGAGGGAGAGTTTCTCGCGGCTGTCGACCTCAACGCGGCAGGCAACTTCGATCTTGCCCCTCCACTCCGCATGTTTTTTGAGCGATTCTTCTCTGTAATTCATTGTCGACTCCTGGATCTGTATTTTGGCGGCTCGGAAAATGTTTCCGAAAATATTATACAGGAGCGCGGGGAAAAGGTCAAGCGGTTCGCGGGGAATTTGCGGGCTCGGGCCTTGAAAAACATTTGGGCTTGGGATTTGCAGCGGAGACTGACCTGTATTTGCGGACATGGTGGCCCCGAAAATCATTTTGGCTGGAGATTTGCGGCGGAGACTGACCCGTATTCGCGGGCATGGTGGCCCCCAAAATCATGTGG
This sequence comes from uncultured Clostridia bacterium, assembly GCA_947624215.1. Classification (GTDB taxonomy): domain Bacteria; phylum Bacillota; class Clostridia; order Christensenellales; family Borkfalkiaceae; genus Gallimonas. The sequence goes on along the minus strand of CANQJJ010000062.1, from coordinate 1,087 downwards.
GCTTGGGATTTGCAGCGGAGATCGGCCCGTATTCGCGGAGATTTGCGGCGGGTCACCGAAAAAAATAGAGGGAAAACGCGGCGAAAATTGTTGCAAAAATTTTGCAGTTTGCTATAATGGAAGGGAAGTATTTGACGGCCACGGCCGGACAACCGAGCACGGAGAGATGGCAGAGCGGTCGAATGCGGCGGTCTTGAAAACCGTTGAAGTGCGAGCTTCCGGGGGTTCGAATCCCTCTCTCTCCGCCATCAGCACCCAATTTGAACCCAAGCGGTTCTAATTGGGTGCTTTTTCTATGTTCGGGGTCTTTCAGTTCGTCAAGTTCCTCTTTGTCGAGTTTTACTTTGGTCGGCACGTCGGGCGAGGTGTTGTAAAAGATATACACGCAGTCGTCAAAGAGGACGACGCGATAGATGAACGAGTTGAAAAATTCGTTTTTTTCCTCGTCGTTATGGTATTTCTTCTTTGCAAAGTAAGACAGGAACGTCTTTACCGTTTCATATTCAAGCGGTTGAATTTGCCTTGCTTTTTCCAATGCAATCTTTTCTTCGAGAATGTCATTTTGCTGTTCCAAAGCAAGCAGTCTTTCTTTCGTGGACTTTGTAACAACCCCCTCGGCAATGGCGTTCAGAAAGCCGTTTATGGACTTTTGAACCTGTTGTTGCTCCTTTTCGAGCAGAGTAAGCGAATCGGACTTTGTAATGCTGCTGTTGAATTTTTCCACGACCGCCGAGGCGATTTTGTCTATTACCTGTGGTTTCAAAACGTATTCAATCGTATTTTCAAAGACGAGATTTTCAAGTTTTTCTTTGGTGATATTGCTCTTGTTGCATTGCTCCTTGTTCTTCTTGCGATTAAAACACTTGTAATAGTGATAAATCTTACCTGTATGACTTGTTCCGTCCTCGGCGGTCATGAGCGTGCCGCAGTATCCGCAGAAAAGTTTTCCGGACAAAACGTATTCGCTGTGTTCCTGTACAGTCTTTTGCTTGTGCCGTTGATTGTCCATTATATTAGCAGCAATCGAACGAAGCAATAATTTAGTAAGCATTACGGATATGACATACCGCGATGTGCCAGAGGATTT
>CANQJJ010000061.1 GCA_947624215.1 uncultured Clostridia bacterium | reverse complement strand
CCCTCGCGGCGCTCGTGGACGACGTGGCCGTGGAGATGCCTTGGCAAAGGATGTTCGAAATCTATTTACAAATAAAGGAGAGGTAACAACTATGCAACAACAGATCGGGATCGACATCGGCGGGACGACCATCAAGGGCGGCCTGTTCGAGAGGAACAAACTTTTGAAAGAGGTCTCCGTCACGACCCCCGCACGCGCGGGACGGGCGCCCATCTTGCAGGCGGTCTACCGCGTCATCGACGACCTCATGACGCACGACGTCACCCTCATCGGCGTGGCGTCCGCGGGCAACATCGACCCCGAGCGTGGGGTCTGTGTCTACGCGACCAACAACCTCATGGGCTGGTCGGAGACGGACATCCGCGGCGAGCTCGAAAAGCGCTACCATCTGCCCATCCTCGTGGAGAACGACGCCATCGCCGCCCTCAAAGCAGAGCTCAAATTCTACCCCGACGCGCAGAACGTCACCATGCTCACCTTCGGCACGGGGCTCGGCGGAGCCTCCCTCGTCAACGGCAAGATTTTGCGCGGGAGGAACTTCAACGGCGCGCGGTGGGGGCACATCATCATGGTCCCCGACGGGCTCATCTGCACCTGCGGCAAGCGGGGGTGCGCGGAGTGCTATCTCTCGGGCACGGGCCTTTTGAAGCTCGGCAGGCGCCGCATGCTCGGGCTCACCGACGCCAAGCAGATCTTCGAGCGGGCCGAGGAGGGCGAATGGGAGGCGCAGGACATCGTCGAGCGGTTCACCAACTTCGCGGCAGTGCTCCTCGAGACCATCCGCACCGCCCTTGCGCCCGAATACATCATCCTCGGCGGGGGCATCTCCAACCAGACCAACGTCATGAAGGAGCTCATCACCGACGCCGTGGACGGGGACGTGGTACTTGCCAAGCTCGGCGATCATGCGGGCCTCTACGGGGCCATCCTTCCCTAAAAAATTTGCGCGGGGGCATACCCCGCGGCAGGAGGAATTATGAAATTTTGTATCTTAGACGAGTCAGTTGCAAAGGCGGCGGAGGGGCTCGCCGTTTTCGGCGTCGAGACGGGGGCGGACGGCATCAGGACCGAGCTCATCCGCTCCGATGAGTTCTCCGTAAAGCTCTCGGAGGGGGTGCTCGCCATCCGCTACCGGAAGCGCGTGCAGATCTTCCTCGCCCTGAAGACGGTGGCCGACGAGTACCGCGGGGGAGACTATGCCTTCTCGCGCACCGCGGCCTTCGAAAATCTCACCTACATGCTCGATTGCTCGCGCAACGCCGTCATGAAGAGCGGGGAGGTCATAGAGTTCGCAAAATACCTCGCCGTCATGGGCTACGATTCCCTCGGCCTCTACATGGAGGACACCTTCGCCGTGCCCGAGTATCCCTACTTCGGCTACCTCAGAAATGCGTACACGAAGGGGGAGATCGCGGACATGGTGGCAGGATGTGAGCTCTACGGCATCGAGCTCGTGCCCTATATCCAAGCCCTTGCGCACTTCAACAGCCTCACCCGCCACTATGCGATGGACGGCCTCTTCGATACCGCCGACATCCTCATGGTGGGGGAGGAGAGGACGTATGAATTCCTCGAAGCGCTCATCAAGACCGTCTCCGAGTGCTTCAAGACGCGCTCCGTGCACCTCGGCATGGACGAGGCCTACATGCTCGGGCGGGGCAAGTATCTCGACAAACATGGCCACCGCGCCCGCTTCGAGATCATGAACGAACACCTCGCCCGCGTGCTCAAGATCTGTGAGAAATACGGCCTGAGGCCCATGATCTGGTCGGACATGTACTTTGCGCAGGTCGTCGAGACGCAATACGGCGGCGAGATCGCCGAGGAGGTGGCGGCGGGCGTTCCCGCGGGCGTCGAGCTCATCTATTGGGACTACTACCACACCTCCGAGCCCTACTATGCCTCCATGATCCAAAAGCACCGCGTCTTCAAAAACCCGCTCGGGTTCGCGGCCGGGGCGTGGAAGTGGCTCGGCTTTACCCCCGACAACCGCTACTCCTTCGCCTCCAACGAGGCCTCCGCGCGGGCCTGCATCGCGGCGGGTATCCCCCGCTACATCGTCACGGGCTGGGGGGACAACGGCGGCGAGTGCTCCCCTTACGCCACCCTTCCCGCACTCCTCCACTGCGCCCGCATGAACTACGGCCTCTTCGGCTTGGGCGAGGACTTCGAAAACAGCTTCCTCGGTCTCTCCGGCATGCCCTTCGACGCCTTTATGACAATAGACCTGAACAACCGCGTGACCGAGCGCGACGACCCCGAGGAGAAGAACAGCGCCAACAAGTATCTGCTCTACAACGACGTGCTCCTCGGCACGCTGGATACGACGGTCGAAGAGGGTCTCGGAGGGCTCTACCTCAGACATGCCTATGCCCTGCAAGGTGCATTGAAGCAGGCGGGGAGGTTTTCCTACCTCTTTGAGACGCAGGCATGGCTGGCCCGCGTGCTCGCCTCCAAGGCAGACCTCGGCATCCGTTTGAGAAAGGCCTACGCCGCCCGCGACAACGAGGCTCTCTCCAAACTTCTCATAGAATTGAGGCAGCTGCCTTCCCGCATCGAAAAATTCTACCGTGCCTTCCGCGCGCAGTGGGAGAAGGAGAACAAGCCCCTCGGCTTCGACGTGCAGGACATCCGCATCGGCGCCCTCAAACAGCGCGTCTATGTGGCCGCCGAAAAGCTCGCTTCTTTCCTCGAAGGCAGGGCGGAATGCGTTCCCGAGCTCGAGGAGCGCCTGCTCGACCACATGGGCCACGGCGAAGAGTTCGAGGTGGACCCCGACCAGTGCGAGTGGCGCTGGCGCAGGATGACCTCCGTCAACGTCAACGAATGAGCATCAAAAATAAGGAGATATCATGATCAGAAAATATACCTACGGGCACCCCGTAAAAACAGACGCAACTGTCGTTCCGCTCACCCCGTCTTCGGACATGCCTACCCCCTTTGCGGTCTGCGAGGGAGAGAGCGGCGTGACCTTCACCTATGAGATGCAAAAGGAAGACGCCGTCTTCGGCCTCGGCGAACAGCTCCGCGGCATGAACAAGCGCGGGTGGATCTACGAGAGCTGGAACTACGACGACCCCTCCATCACCGAGGGCCGCTCCTGCCTCTACGCCGCGCACAACTTCATCCTCATCTTCGGGGAGAAGACCTTCGGCGCCTTCTTCGACTGCGGCGGCAAAGTGACCTTCGACATCGGCTTCACCGACCCCGACCTTCTCACCGTCACGGCGCGGGACGTCGACGTCTACCTCATCGAGGGCGAGAGCGCCTTGGACGTCGTCAAGAAGTTCCGCACCCTCATCGGCCCCAGCTACATCCCCCCCAAGTGGGCCTTCGGCTACGCGCAGTCCAAGTGGGGCTACAAGTGCGAGGAGGACATCCGCACCGTCTATGAGGGCTACCGTGACAGCGGCATCCCCCTCGACATGGTATACCTCGACATCGACTACATGCAGGATTACAAGGACTTCACCGTCAACAAAGAGCGCTATCCCGACCTTCCCGCCCTCTCGGCCGAGCTCAAAGCGGACGGCGTGTATCTCGTGCCCATCATCGACGCCGCCGTCAAGGTGCAGGAGGGCTACTCCGTCTACGACGAGGGCGTCGAGAAGGGGTATTTCTGCACGGACGGGGAGGGGCAGCCCTTCATCGTGGGCGTCTGGCCGGGGGACAGCGTTCTGCCCGACGTCTTAAATCCCGAGGCGCGGCTGTGGTTCGGCTCGCAGTATAAAGCCCTGCTCGACCAGGGCATCGAGGGCTTCTGGAACGACATGAACGAGCCCGCGACGTTTTACAGCAAGACCCGTCTCACCCAAGCCGTGGAGGAGGTGGCAAAGGCCGTCGGCAAGAACTTGCAGGTGGAGGAATACAACGAGCTCCTCGGCAATTTCTATAAGCTCGCCAACAACACGGGCGACCACGCGAGCTTCTATCACAACGCCGAAGACGGCCGCCATGTCCACACCGACGTCCACAATCTCTATGGCTACTACATGACCCGCGGCGCGGCGGAGTATTTCGAAGAGTACGCGCCCGACAGAAGATTTCTGCTCTTCTCCCGCTCCTCGTATATCGGCCTTCACCGCTATGCGGGCATCTGGACGGGGGACAACTGCTCGTGGTGGTCACACTTGAAGCACAACATCGCCATGATGCCCAACCTCGATATGTGCGGCTTCCTGTATGCGGGGGCGGACCTCGGCGGCCACGGCGACCGCACCACCGAGGAGCTCATGCTGCGCTGGCTGGCCTTCGGCATCTTCGAGCCGCTGTTGCGCAACCACGCCACGCAGGGCACCCGCGAACAGGAGTTCTACGTCTTCAAAGACAGGGAGGCTTTCCGCAACCTGCTCGGCATCCGCTATGCCATCCTGCCCTATCTTTACAGCGAATTCGTCCGCTGTGCCCTCGGCGGGGCCATGCTCTCCCGCCCGCTCTGCTTCGACTACCCTGCCGACAGGCGCGCCCGCACGGTGGAGGACCAGCTCCTCATCGGCGACTCCGTCATGATCGCCCCCGTCATCGAGCAGAACGCCCGCGGCCGCTATGTCTACCTGCCCGAGCGCATGAAGCTCATCCGCATGAAGGCGGGCGACCGCTACACCGAGCGCGTCGTCGAGAAGGGGGAATACTACATCGAAGTGCCCCTCGACGAGATCGTGTTCTTCCTCAGGGAGGGGAAAGTCATGCCCCTCGCAAAGCCCGCGAAGAACGTCGCCTCCCTCGACGAGGAACACCTCACATGGCTCAAATTCATCTCCGAGCCCACGACGTTCAAGCTCTGCCGCGACGACGGCTTCTCCAAGTCGAGTCTCGAAAATATTGAAACCGTGACGGTGGAACCCTGACATGGGTATCACCGAGCTCGCCGTGCTCCTCGATATGCCCCCCGCGATGGCGGCAAAATTGCACCCCGTGGAGGGCTTTTCGGAGGAGATAAGGGGGCTTCTCATGCGGGATGGCTTCGAGGGGGCGGCAAACGCGCTCCACGAGGGCCTTTCGCCCGATGAAGACGGCGCTAAAATTCTCTCTGCGATGCTCGAGGCGGCCACCGTGTCCGAAAGAGAGTATGCAAAGTTGGGCATTCCGCACGAGATCTACATCGCGACGATGAAGTGTTTTTCCCGCTTTGTCCGCGAGCACAGGGAGAAATACGGGAGCTGGGGCTTTTCCACTTGGTGGTGGGCGGGGCGGCAGACCTCCCTCAAACTCTTCCGCGTCGGCGCGCTCGAATACGAGATGTGCACGGAGGAGGGGCCCGAGCTTGCCGTCCACATCCCCTCGGACGCCGACTTCTCCCCGGCCTCGGTGGAACGTTCCCTCGCCGCCGCGCGTGCCTTCTTCCGGAAATTCTTCCCCGCCTACGGGAGCGCGCCCTTCACCTGCTGTTCGTGGATGCTCGCGCCCGCCCTGATGCCCCTTTTGCCCCCCGTCTCCAACATCCGCGCCTTTGCGGAGCGGTTCGAGATCGTCGCGGAGTATGAAAACGCGGGCTATGAGGAATTTCTCTTCCGCTGCCCCGCGGGGACGGCCGTGGAGGACTACCCCGAAAAAACTTCTCTCCAGCGCGCCGTCAAGGCCTATCTTCTGCGCGGGAACAGGCTCGGGATCGCGCGCGGGCGCATGAAAACCGGCGGGGCGGGAGAGTAAGTTGATAAAATGAAGAAAAATATCTTTTTCCGCCATGATTTGAGTTGACAAGGCTCGAAAATGCTTGTAAAATAGGAAACGCGTGCGGGAAACCGCGGGGAAAGGCAAAAAGTAGGGAAACGACATGACCCCATACTTGCTTTTCGGGACATCAACGGAGGGCCTTATGCCAAATACCATCAAGCGCAAGATCGCGCATCTGAAAGAGGGAAAACTCACCAAGAGCCAGCAAAAGCTCGTAGACTATTTCGAAACGGTCGACCTTCGCAAAGTTATCTATATGTCGATCACCGACCTTGCCACGGCGACGGACGTGGCCGAGGCCACCGTGCTCCGTTTTTGCCGTTCGCTCGGCTTCAACGGCTACCAGGAATTCCGCCTCAATCTCGCGCAGGGCGCGGTGATAGACGACTTCGACGGCGAGGGCATCTCCTTTGTGGACGAACTCGAGGAGACCTACCAGCTCGCCATGGAGAACGTACGGCGGGGGCTCACGGAGGCCCAACTCTCGGACGCCATCGACATGATCCTCACGGCGAACACCATCTGCTGTTTCGGCGTGGGGCACTCGCACCTTGCGGCGCTCGAACTGCACAACCGTCTCATGATGATGGGGCTCGTGACCTTTTGCGAGCGGGACACGCACTTGCAGAACGTGTTGCTCTCCTCGCGCGGGCCGAGCGATCTCATGATCATCTTCTCTGTCTCGGGTGCCTCGAAAGACACGGTGGAGGCGGCGGAGCTTGCCCGTGCCATCGGGATGAAGCTGCTCGTCGTCACCTGTTATAAGAATTCTCCGCTCTCGCGGTACGGGGACCTCGTGCTCGCGGCCGAGCCGATGGATTCGCCCATGCACCCGGGGGCGATGACGGGAAAGATCATGCAGCTGTTCATGGTGGACGTGCTCTGCACGGGCATGCACAATGCGGACAGGCCGCGTTTCGACGCCTACTATGCCAAGAGCAGCCGCGCCACCGTCGGCAAACTGATCTGAGTTTATATAGAGTTTATATAGAACGTCTCCGCACCCCCGTAAGGGGAGCTGTATTGACAACCGAACTCAATCAAAGCGTCATTCTGCCCGACCGAGGTTTCTGATTGTGCTACTAAGGTCGACACGAGCGCGTAGCGCGAAGTAGCCGTAACGGCTTGGTTTTCACCGAACTGCCCATCCGCGAAGGAATCTTGCTACGACCAAGCCCGTGTGAGCGCCCCTTGGCGCCCCTGTAAGGGGAGCTGTCCCGCGGCCCTTTGCGGGACTGAGGGGTTTTGGGTGAGCGCTCAAGCCCGTGTGAGCGACCCCTTGCCTTCCCTTTTGGGGAAGGTGCCCGTAGGGCGGATGAGGAGGAGAAACCCTTTCGGCGCACAAGGGCAGTGCGCCACTTTCCCTTACAGGGACAGCGAGGGGGTGTGCGCTTACCACAACGCTCCCTCATTCCGAGGGCGTAAGCCCGAGTGAATCTTGAGCGACCAAGTGCAATGAAAACATCAGCATTGGCTGATGCGCATCTATTATGCCTTTTCGCTCAGGATACGCTCCCCGCTCGGCTATGCCTCGGGGTCGGTATGAGGGTCGGACTTCGTACTTCGGGATCCTTCGGGGACAGCCGCGTGGGACTCCGTTCTATCATTCCGCCTCAGGATGACGCGCTTACCACCACCGCGCCCAAGCTCAACCCGCGCCACACTCTGAACTTCGTCTAAACGAACAAGCCCTCCCCTGCACGGGGAGGGCTTTGCATATCTTTTCATGTGGAGAAAGACGGGCGCAAGCTGCTTTGCGGGGGCTGACCCGCGGACATGGTACCCACGTCCACCGTTTCCGCTTTTCAGATCTTCGAATAGCCGTAGGAGTTGATGAGGGCGTCGATCTTCACGCCGTCGCGGCAGAGCGGGCACTCGCCCGGCTTGTAGGAACGGTACGCGGGCAGATCGTCCGTGCCGAATAATTTCTTGACGGGCACCCCCGGGATCTCAAAATTCCCGCCGAACACCGTCGCCACGCCCACAGGATCGCCGTCGTAATAGCGGATGCCGCGGATGGCACCCATGGCCGTGATCCCCGTCGTCGCCGTCGCCGCAAGGATGAGCACATGCCGCCCCTTGACGTAGGGCACGAGGTTGTCCCGCAGGATGAGCTTCTCATCGGCCGTGAGCTCGGGCGAGATGACCGCGATCTCCTGCTTCATGTTGATGCCCGTGGACCCCGCAAACTCCTCCGCGAGAAAGGCGCCCACCATCTTCATGCGCTCGAGGGTGATGATGGTATCCACGGGGATATTCGAGAGGCTCTCGGCAAACAGTTTCGCCGTAATGCGGGCAAGCGGGGCCTCGCTCTTCAAGCGCGTCATGTCCACGCAGTAGTTGACGTGGGAATGCTGGGTGGCGAAATGCCCCGGGATGACGCGGATGCGCACTTTGTTGTTGCGCTTTGCAAACAGTTCATAGGCCTTGGTTTCCATAACTTTCCTCCCTTTTCTCTATTTTAATATAATTTTCCCCGCTTGTAAAGGGCGTGACCCGAAAAAAACAATAAAAATTTTGCTTTTTTTCGCGAAACCCGTTTAGAAATTTGTTTTTTACATTATATGTAAGATGTCAAAAAACCAAGAAGGTACGACCGTGGACGAACAGACAAGAGACATCATGGATACAGAGACCGCGGATGCGGAAGTGCCCGCAGAGGCTCCCGCCGAAGCAGCCGCAGAGGATCCCGCCCTCACCGAGGCGCGGGCACAGGCCGAGGACTTCAAGCGCAAATGGTATGCGGTGACCGCCGAATACGAGAACTATCGCAGGCGCACTGCGGGCGAGAACGCGAGAAGATACGCCGAGGGCCGTGCGGACGTCGTCTCCAAACTCTTTCCCATTGCCGACAATCTCGACCGTGCCCTCGAGAGCTGCACATCCGAGCCGACGAGAAAGGGGATCGAGATGGTGAAGAAGGCCTTTGAGAAGGTCTTGGAAGAGGAGCACATCACGGCGATCGACCCTGCCGGGGAGCCCTTTGACGCGGAGAAGCACGAGGCCATCATGGCCCTCGACCCCGCCGAGGGGGAAGTGAGCGGCACGGTGAAGAAGGTATACCTGAAAGGGTATGA
>CANQJJ010000060.1 GCA_947624215.1 uncultured Clostridia bacterium | reverse complement strand
ACGCGTTCAGCGGGTGCACCAATCTCAAAACGGTCATACTTTGCGAGGGCGTGACGGAAGTAAAAGAGGGGGCCTTCGCGGACTGTTCGTCGTTGGAAACAATTACGATCCCGACCTCTTTGCGCCTCATCGAGAATGCCGGCGGCGAAACATTTTCGCACAAAGGTTTGACCTTTGAACCCGGGAGCACGTGGACCGTGCAGGCGGACGGAGGCGAAACGGAGGAAACCCTTTTCGGCCCCAATATCGAGCTTTCCCCCGGCATCTACACCAAAAAAGAGGGCTGATCTTCTAATTGAGTTTTTAGCCTTATTCTGTAAAATTTTCATGGTTCAGAACAGTGGAGGAGCTGTTCCGAACCATTTTTTTTATGAAAACGGCGGCTACGTCCCCAAAGGAGACAACCGACCTCACAAGCGCCCCCCAAAACACTCTATTCACTGAAAAGATTTGGGGTGGGGAGGGAGAATCGAAGGCGGGGAGGGCAATGGGGCCCTGAAAATAATTAAAATATTTAGCGAATTTAAGGCAAATCTGAGAATATTCCAAAATTTTTCCGAAAAAGTATACTTTTTCGTACGAGCTTTCCGAAGGTCGAATTTTGCCCAAAACGCTGGTTTTGATATGCATTTATTATAATTCCTTCGACTTTTTTTGTCAACAGTTTCGTGTACGAAAAAGTATACTTTTTCGTACGAATGGACAGGGGTGAAAATGGCTGAAAATGGGGGTTTTGGGGGCAAAACCCTGCAAAAAACGGTGATTTTGGCCAATTTTTTTGCGCGTTACTTTTGCCTCCCGCAAGAGTGCGGGAGGCAAAAGGAGGGGGGGCATGTCCGAGGGGCCCGATTCTTCCGCCGCGAAAATGAGTTATCCACATAGAATGAGGCATTTGGAACGGTGGGGGTGAGCGAGCTCTTGGCGCCCCTGAAAGGGGAGCTCCGCCGGTGCCCTTTCGGCGGTGAGGGGTTTTCTTGCCTTCCCTTTTGGGGAAGGTGCCCGTAGGGCGGATGAGGCCTCATACTTCGCGCTGCGCGCTCGTGTCGACCTTAGTAGCACAATCAGAAACCTCGGTCGGGCAGTCTCGCCTTGCTCGACAGCTTCCCCAGAGGGGAAGCCGAGAAACCCTTTCCCCCCTCGCAAGAGCCTCGGGGTACTTTCCCTTACAGGGACAGCAAGGGGACTGCGTACATGCTCAGTCGCCACCCCACCCCCTACCTGTCGCAGGGCGACATCCTCCCCCCTCAGGTATAAGGGGGGAGGCAGGGGCTCGCTCTCATGGGCTTGGGCGACATCCTCCCCCCTCAGGTATAAGGGGGGAGGCAGGGGGCGCTCTCATGGGCTTGGGCCGCTCTCATGGGCTTGGGCGCCACCCCACCCCCTTGGGGAGTCCCCCTCCCATGGAGGGGGCACGAAAAACACGATCAAATACGTGCGTTGTGGCACGGTTTGAAATAAAAAAATTTCTCTATCAAAGGAGGAGAAGCATGGAAAAAATCAAGAAATGGAGGAGATTTGCGCTCGCGCTGCTATCTTTACTTTTTGTTGCAATATTCAGTTTCGCGCTTGTGCAGATCATTCCCGCGAGGGCGGAGGATGGAGACGTCACCGTAACCGTCTATGCAGACGAGGGTGGTACCGTATCGGTCAATAGTCAAACGGCGACAAAAGACAGTCCCGCCACGGTTACCGCCGAAGCAAATACTGTTTTGAAATTGACAGCACAGCCCACCGAGGGCTATGTTTTTGCATATTGGTATAAAGACGATATAAATAAACCGCTTTATACTGATGATATGTCCGTGGAATTGCATTTGTGGTATTTGGGATATTGTGAAACACTTTCTTATTCAGTTAAAGAAGAAACCGTCATCCATGCAAAATTTTTCAAGCAGACTGACGAGACTGTAGTAACAATGGATGAAGGCTGGAATCAGGAGGGAGACAAATATATCGGACCATGGACGGACTCGAGACAGGTTTTTGCTTTTGAATTTGTCGGCGAAAAATGGTTCGAATGCACGTTGGAATGTGATGTGATGGCAATGCCGAGAATCCTTGTTGACGGAATTAATGTGTCAGAGGATACTATTGTGGTTACGCAAGGCTCGCCTTTATCTGCCTTGCTGAAGGCAAACGGAGGCGGCTATCATAGGATTGCAATCAGTTCCTCATTTGCTATGGGTACTGCTACATTTAAGATTCAAGAAAAAACTGAGCAGGAAATTGTTGAAGCAAATGGGAGCGTTACATCTACAATCAAATTCGATCCGAAATTAGGCGATGTATACTATTTAGAGGGAACGTTTCGAGATTTTACATCTGCGAAATATGCTACCCGATACGGAAAAAAGGTCGAGATTACACAGGGAGATGAGACGACTGTTACACTTCCCAAAAATATTCCCGTGCTTTTCTATGCGGTAGAAAAAGAAGATGTCGTTTCGACGCTTGATCCTTCTCGCCATACGACGGTGCATAATGGCGGCATCGGTATGGATAGCGCAAAAGCAGAGACATATAAAATATCGCAGACTTTCACCGATGATTCCTCGAAAACGGTCGTAGCCGAGTTCAAAGAGGTTGCGCTCTTCCCCAAAGTCACGGGCACAAGGAATGTAAACAATGCCCCCGGTGAGACGGAAGAGATCAAAAACGAGGGCACGATCAAATTCAACTATACTGATACCAATTCTCTCCTTGTAAAGATCGCACTGTTCTCCGGGCTTGACGGGGAGCAACAAAATTTTGTTATCACTATCAATGGAGTAGAACAGCCATGGGAAGCATATGGCAATGATGTTGGTTTCACGCTCAATGGGATCAAAGAGACAAAAAACGTCGTCATTACCCCGAACTATGGCGAGAACTATGAGCCAAATCCTTTTATATTCAAAATAGAAGTGGAAATTAACGGGGGAGTACAAAATGTAGTTTCATCCTCGTCTGACCAAATTTCCGAGGTCATAAATGATAATTCCACGCCTTGGTTTTTCGATCCCGCTTACAATGGCGAGAATGAAGCGTATGCTTTCTCTTCGGGACTTACAGGCTCGGGGAGTGGATTTTCCCTCTCCCAAGTTGGTTTTAAGGTAAAAGGACCGGGTCTCTTTACGGGTGAATTTTATGCTGTATCCAATGCGGAAGGATATGGCGCGAACTCGTCATTGGTTGGTTATAAGGTCGGAGATAAATTCACACCATCAAAAGGAAATAGTTATTCTTCAGATGACTTCACATATAGCGGGGGCTTTTTAGGAAATGGCGAAATAACGTTATGGGGAAACAGTATACAGACAGGCGAAGGCGTTACTGAACAAGGGGACACGAATTGGTATAATTTTCAATTTAGGGTAGAGACAGAAGGTGAGACGACTGTTTGGTTCGCCAATGCAATAGCTACTAGCAATAGCACGTGGACAAATAAAGGTACTGCGCTCCGCAATATCGCCTTCTACTCGGGCAAAGCGTATGTTACTTGGGAAACCAAAGATGAGGGGACAGTTAGCGAGTATACCGTGATGCAGGGTAACACCGAAATTTCGGCAACAGTGGGCAAAATGGACCCCGGCACCGTGCTTACTTTTACCGCAAATCCAAGCGATGGGCACACCTTCTACGGGTGGAAACTTATCAAGGGCACGCTCCAGGAAGACAAGGATCTTTCGGTGGAGGGCGTTGAGATCGACAACAGTGATATCATAAGTGATATCATATGGGAAGGAGATGGCGAGTTTGTCTCCCTTGAGCCGATTTACCGCTATACTGTCAGAACGGGTTGCTCCAAGATCGTCGCCGTCATCGACAAAGCAGGTACCTATGCCGTGCGCAACGGGAGTAAACTCTACAAACCCGAAGAAGTGCAAGACGCGTTAAGTGCGGCAAGCAACGGTACAGATAAGAACGTCATCGTCGTGGACAACATCGCCGGTGAGAATGCGGTCTCGAATATCACCGTGCCCGCGGGCGTGAATTTCATTCTTCCGTTCGACGTGAAGGGGACCTACTATGAAATGGGTACTGCTGATGTTTATAAATACGACACAGATACAAATAATGACGGTAAAATTGACGACAAGGATACTCCAACATTGATATCACGGCACACAGCCTCATCAAAAATATCATGGTTCGACTCGGAATATAAAACGCCCGTTTATACACTTACGCTTACAGGGAACAACACCGTCAACGGCAATTTCTATGTGGGCGGCGTCATTCACTATCCCGATCAATCTGCACAGGGGCACACGTCGGGCGCATATTCGCAACTCGTACTCGAAGGCACACTCACCGTCGGCGAGGGGGGCCTTATGGACGTCTATGGCCGCGTGACGGGCGGGGGCGGCATTACCGTAAAGAGCGACGCAACGCTCAAACAGCCCTTCCTCATTCTCGACTACGCGGGCGGCAATAATACCTATGGGTTGTTTAACGCCGATCAAACACCGTTCAAACGGTATGCCATGATCAATATCCAGTGCAAGCAGGGCTATACCATTGAATACGGTGGCGAACTCTATGGGCACGCGAGCCTCTTCTTCTGGTCGGCGATTACGGCGCTCGATCAACCTTTCATCAGTTACGAAAATGGCGGTACGACGCTCATCAATCTGAAAAATGGCGCGAAGGCGACCGCCGTCTACACCGATGATCATTTTGTGGCGGGCGGCGGCAATACGGAGAATATCGGGCACACCACGATCACCATTACGGGCGGGGCGAAGGCCGGCTATATGGATTTTGTCGGCATGGTACAGACGGATAGCGTGGCTTTCTCCATTCCGTATAATTATAGCCTCATACTCCAGAACGGGAATTACAGTTTCGACTATCCCTATAAACTTATGCCCGGCGCAAGTCTTACCGTAGACAAAGGAGCAACGCTCGATCTCAATTCCGAATTTTATGTCTACGACGGGCTTGTGCAAAGCGCAATGAGCGGGAAATCGTATCCCACGGCGGACGCGCTTAAAAACACGAACTATTATAAGACAAACGCACAGTTCATCGTCAATGGGACGTTAAATATCAATTCGACCGCAACATTTCTCGGCGTCGTTCAGACGACAGATACGACGGGTACGGCAACGATCGACGTGAAGGTGGGCGCAAGGCTCACTGGCAAGATCGTAGATGGCGGCTTGACAATGTACGACTGTAACTATGCGGAATACGAGAGTTCAGCGCGTGTGTGGGATAAAGCACATAAAGAGCTCGCTTCGCTCAACGCAGGTCATACCTACAAGGCCACTTGGATAGATACAGATACCAAGTGGGAAATCAAAGACATTACAACGACCTATGAAGCACGCGACGGAGCGACGCACGAAGAAGGCGAACATAAGACCCTTACAAATACTACGTTGGCCTCTGTTTCGGACATGGTAGGGTCGTGGAAGGTCGAGCATAGCGCTCACAGTGAGCCTGAATGGGTTTACAATGAAAAGACAGACGGTACGGTGGGGCCTAACGGAGTCCGTGAGCTTTCGCGCCAATGCACCGAACTCGGCTGCGATCATATGTTCCACCGTTATCTCATCGGTACTCCGACGGGCTCCATCGGCGGACTTACCTACCGCGGGGAGCCCTTCTCCTCAGAGGAGCTTTCCGAACTTTTTGAAAGCTACTTTACAGACATGGGTAGCCTCAAAGCGTTCCCGAGCGGAATTGTTGAGGCGAGCGGAGACTTCACACACGCGATCGATGTCACGGAGGGTGGCTACACCATCACCGTTACGCTTTCAAATAAAGCGGGCGGCGGGTTCTTCCTCGTAGACGGAAAGTTTGCGAATAAACTCGAAAACATCAAGTGGCAAATCGTTGCATTCGACTTGGGTGTCGCCGGCCATGCTTCAGTGGACGGAAAGCAATATAATGGCGATTCCATGCAGCTCGAAAGCAAGACCTACAACGGTAGTGCGCAGACGATAGCGCCCGAGATCAATGTCATGTTCGGCAACAAGACTGCCCCGCTCAACGAGAATGGTGCGGAAGACTACACCATCTCCTATGGCGCTTCCGACACGACAAATGCGGGCACCGTGACAGTGATCATTACCGGCCAAGGCAACTACGCGGGGACCATTACGCTCATCTATGAGATCAAGCCGAAGGATGTGACGCTCACGCTTGGCGAGCAGACGGCGACATATAACGGCCGGCGGCCCGAAGTAAGCTCCGCGGCGGGGAAATACACCGTGGACGAGGGAACAAGGACGCTCTTTGAGGCAGATCTCGCGAAGGAAGGGCGGCTCACTGTGACGATCTCCTTTGCGGAGGAGTATTCGACGTGGGACAAAGGGAAGTATGATCTCACTGCTGCGCTTGGCGGCACGGGCGCAAAGAACTACAATCTCTATGTGGAGGGGATGGAGAAGTTTGAGATCACGCAAGCGGACCTCTCGGGGGGTGAAATCACGCTCTCCGCAGAAAAATTTACTTTCGACGGCGAGAAGCATGAACCGTTTGACGGCTTTACGCTTAATGGTTTCGCCATAATGACACAGGGGACGGATTATATCGTCAGCTATATAGGCGATACGACCAATGTGACCGAACATGTGACGGTGAAAGTCACGGGTACGGGCAATTTCACGGGTGAAGCGACAAAGACATTCAGGATCACCGCGCGCGATATTGCAGAAGGAAAGAGCGGTGCGAGCGTTGTTGTGCCCGAAGGCGGATTTGTCTACAAGGGTGAGGAATGGACGCCTGACGTGCAGATCTCGATCTCGGGTGTCACGGGAGAGATCGAAAAGGGCACGTGCTACGATCTCGGATACAAGGACAACGAGGCGGCGGGACAGGCGACGATCACCGTCACAGGTAAGGGCAATTTTAACGGAAGCTTTGAAGCGACGTTTGTGATTGCGAGAAAGACGCTTACGATCGTTCCGGAGCCCAAGCACTCGCCGCAGGGACAGGAGCGCGTCGCCCTTACTGCAACAGCAGAAGGGCTGGTTGAGAAAGACAGAAATAGCTTTAGCGAAGCACAAGATAAGATCTACACACTTTCCGTCGATGTGGATCCCGGCACTGAGGTTGGCACGTATGAGATAAAAGTTACCATTCTCGAAAAAGAATGGGGGAGCTATACCATTGTTGCGGGGAGCGGGGTTGGTCTTTACACGGTCACGCCTGCCGTCTTCGCCAACGTGACTTTCCCTGAAACGATGAGTTGTGTCTATGATGGTGAGGCGCATACGGTTTCGATCGCGCTCGGCAAGCCCGGGGAGGGCACGGAAGGCAGTTTCGGCGCTGTCACATACACTTATGCGCTGAACGATGAACCTGCCAATGAGATGAAAAATGCTGGCATCTACATTGTCTATGCGCATGTGACCTTCACGACGACAGATGGGATCGAATATGAAACCACGATCACGGCACAATATACGATCGACGCCAAAAACATTCTGGGCGCTCAGATCACATTGGATGATACCGATCTCACTTACACTACGCATGAAATCTGCCCCGGGGTCACAAAGGTTGCGATCGGTGAACTTGTACTTCAGAAAGGAGAATATAAAGTCACATACTCATCCAATACGGATGTCGGCCAGGCAACGATCACCGTCACGGCCAACGAAGGTAACTTTACAGGCACGGCTATGGAGCACTTTACGATCGCAAAGCGGAGCATTGAAGGTGCGACGATAAGTGTCGAAAGCGGTTCGGAGAAGCTCACTTATAATGGGCAAGCGCAGACGCCCGCACTCAAGGTGACGCTCACGATCAATGAGGAAGAGATCACACTTTCCGAATTGGACTATGAAGCGCATTTTGAAGATAATATCCATGCGGGGATGGCAAAGGTCACTTTGAATGGAAAGACAAATTATGAGGGTACCATGTCCGCGGATAACCTCTTCGAAATCATCGCGAAGGCAATAGATGTCACCATTGACGGCCAGTCGTTTGTCTATGCGGGCACGGAAGCGTTTGTGCTTGCGAGCGACAAGTGGTCGGCAAACGGCCTCTGCGGAGGGGATACCCGTGAACAGCTCAATGTGACGCTGTCGTTGATCTCCAATGAGGGCAAGTGGAACGTCGGAACGTACAAAGATGCCATTGAAGGAAAGTGGGAAAATGCGGACTACAGCGTGACGTTTGCCAAGGGCACGCTCACAATTACGGCAAAACCCGTCACCGTCACGATTGCCAATAAGAGCAGTCAGTATGGCGACCAATATGAAACCTTGTCGTACACGGTGTATGAAGCGACGCCGCTTGCCAAAGGAGATGCAGAAAAGTCGCTCGGGATCTCGCTTACGTTTGCAGGATCTGCGGGAAATGTTCTCCTGACGCCCGGTAGCTACACCGTCACGGGCACAGCGGCACCCGAGAACAACAATTACACGGTGATTTTCCAAAGCGCAGACGGCAAGTCGACATCGGGCACCTATACCATCGGCAGACGCGAGATCGAAGTGACGATCTTGGATCAGACACAGGTATATAGCAACAGAGAATTTGAAGTCCCGCAGAAGGAGAATGAGGGCTGGAAAGTCTCGAAAAATACAGTTGTTGGCCACGACTTGCTTGGCATTGCGCTCAAAAAGCAAGCCGGGAAAGATGTCAAGGCCGGCGGATATGCGATTACCGGGGAAGCCGGCAACGACAACTATCTTGTGACGTTTGCGGGGAGCTATGAGAGCGAAGACGCCGAGCTCAACGGTCATGCGGGCAAATTCGTCATCACGCCCCGCGAGGTCACGGTGAATATCCAGGACCAGAGCGCGACGTATGACGTCGAGAAAGCGGAGTCGCACAGCTACCTGTTCAACGGGTCTCTGTGGACGCTTGTTTCGGACATGGGTAGCCTTGCGGAGGGCGAAGAAGCGGAAGTGCTCCGTATCACGCTCAAAGTGGGCGAGCTCGGAGACGCAGGCGTCTACGCCATCACGGGCGCATGGGACAACGCGAACTACGCCGTGACGTTCACCGGCAATTACAGCGGCGAAGAGGGGGATGCGAATAACGGCCACGCAGGGGTTTACACCATCCACAAGTTAGACGTGTCGGAGGATGTGATCTTCATGCTCCTCATCGGCGCAGGCGGGGACGAAGGCGAGACGGAGGGACTGCGCACGGTGCGCGTGAAGTACCGCGGCACAGAGCTTCCGCTCAGCGGCAGTGCCACCTTGTTCCTCGGGCAGACGTCATACACGCTCGCGACCGTTCTCGACAAGACCTCGCTCACGGGCATCGGGAACTACACGGTCAAGGTCACCATTGAAGACACGAACTACAGCGGGAGCACGGAGTTCACG
>CANQJJ010000059.1 GCA_947624215.1 uncultured Clostridia bacterium | reverse complement strand
TCCTTCTCTTCCAAACTCCACAACTCCTCTTTGAACAAAATCTCATATCCTGTTGCACTTAGTTTGACAATTCACTGATTGGGCTTTGTCGCGGACATGGTACCCTCAAACGAAGTCCGCGGTGGTGGTAAGCGCGTCATCCTGAGCCGTAATGACGATACGAAGTCCGACACAGCTGTCCCCGAAGGATCCCGAAGGACGGAGTCCGACTATCGCTCACACGGGCTTGGTCGTAGTAAGATTCTTCGCGGATGAGCAATTCGCTCTCATGCATGTTCTATCGGCTCAGAATGACGCTCGGGTTGGGCCTCATCGTCAATCGAAACCCCTCACCGCCGAAAGGGCATCGGCGGAGCTCCCCTTACAGGGGCGCCAAGGGTTCGCTCACATGAGCCCCGTCGTCACCCCACCCTACCCCCTCCCATGGAGGGGGCTCGCTCGCATGGGCTTGGAGGTCGCTTTCATGAGCCCCGTCGCGGACATGGTACCCCAGGAGCGCCTCATCAGCATAGAAAAACATCCGTGCATCTTTGCGCGGATGTCTCTCAAAATCTTCTCTATAAAGTCTTGACCTCACTCCTGAGGAATGGGTTCCGCATTCTCGGGGATAACGGGCACCGTCTTGCCGTAGTCGTAGTATTTGTATGTCTCCACGTCGGGGCCACCCGAGATCAAGATCCGGACATATGCGACCTTGCCGTCCACGAGCTTCACCGTGGCTTGCTCGACCGTATAAACCGCCATCGCTTCCATGGGGCTGTAATCCACTTTAAGTGTGTCGCCCGAATAGGTGTAGGCGTGCGCCGTTTCGTCATAGGTGAATTCGGAGAACTTGCCGCTCAGGTCGTAGGCGATCATCGAGCGGAAGGTCAAATACCACTCTCTCGAGATCTTTGTACGCTCATCCTCTCCCTCTAAACTCATATCCTGGTAGTAAACTTTCCCCGTTTCGGGATTTGTCCGATATGCGGTCGCCGTCGTCCCCTCCACGCGGGCAATGATGTAATCCTGCATTGTGGCGACTCCGTCTACTTCCCCCAAAACCCTTGAGCAGAAATCGTATCCGCCGTCGAAGGGCTTATATCCAAATTGGAAAGTCATCTCTCTGTCGCCCATGGAATAGTCCACGCTGCATCCGGCGAATCCCTCGTTTGAAAATGCCGCGTCCCATTCCGCTTCCGTCACCTTATCGGAGAAAAGTGCCTCAAAGTCCGTTTCCTTGGTGAGCGGGTCTCTTTGCGGCTTCACCTCATCCCACTGCGCGGTGAGCGTGACGTTCTTTGCGGGCATGGTGAAGGTCGCGCCTGCGGCGATGTCCTTGCTGCCGTCGTTCCACGTCTTAAAGGTATAGCCCTCGCGCGTAAAAGTCGTGGCGGGCTTTACGGTCACCGTTGCGCCCTCTTTGTAGTGCTCCGCCGCAGGTGCCGTGCCCTCGCCGCCGTTTGCGGCATAGGTCAAGGTGTACTCCGTCTCCTCGGTGTCTTTCCCGGTGTCTTTCCCGTTGCCCTTGTCGCCGCAGGCAGCGAGCGGCACGATGAGCACGAACGCCATCGTCAGGGCGAGCAGGGCGGAAAACAGTTTTTTCATAGTTACTCCTCCTTGGGTATTTTTTAGGACCAACCCCTATTATAGCACCCCCCCCCGTTTGTCAAGCAATTTTGTGAACTTTTTGTCTTTCCGCGAAGATTTTTTTGAAGCTTGGTAAATTGTCATACATGATCCTCAAACGAAGTCCGCGGTGGTGGGAAACGTGTCATCCTCCTTGCTGTCCCTGTAGGGGAAAGTACCCCGAGGCCTTGCGAGGGGAAAAGGGTTTCGTCCTCATCCGCCCTACGGGCACCTTCCCCAGAAGGGAAGGCACGGGGGCGCTCATACGGAGTCCGACGAAAAGCGCCTCCTTGGGGAGGAGCTGTCACGCGTGAGCGTGACTGAGGTGGGGATCACAACTGTTCTTTCCAATTTTTATAAGAAAGAATATCGCTTTTTATAAGGAAGAGCGATCATAGCCCCCACCCCCCTACCCAAGGAGGGGGTAACGCTTTGATTGGGCTTTGTCGCGGACATGGTACCCTCAAACGAAGTCCGCGGTGGTGGTAAGCGCGTCATCCTGAGCCACAATGACGATACGCAGTCCGACGCGACTGTCTCCGAAGGATCCCGAAGAACGCAGTCCGACTATCGCTCACACGAGCTTGGTCGTAGCAAGATTCTTCGCGGATGGGTGGTTCGCTCTCATAACCCTTTCGGCTCAGAATGACGCGCGCAGAGCGCGCGGAAAGGGGGCGCTCAGCTCTCTGCCGGGGGGCGTTGGTCGGGTGAGGAGACCGTGAGGCCCATGGAAGGGTCGGCGTCGAGCAACAGCTTGGTGCCCGGTGCGGGGTCATGCTGCACGATGTACCGCGCGATCAGCGTCTCCGCGTGCGATTGGATGAACCGTTTGAGCGGACGGGCGCCGAATACACTGTCATACCCGTTGTCCGAAATATATGCCCGCGCACGGCCCGTCACTTCCAGCTCGAGCGGTTTCAGGCGCGCGGCAAGGCGGGCAAGCTGGATATCCGCGATCTTGTCCACTTCCTCCCTCCCCAACGGACGGAAGACGACCACCTCGTCTAACCTGTTCAAAAACTCGGGACGGAAGGCGCGCTTTAAGACTTCCTTCACCGCCGCCTGTGCCTCCGCCGTCAGCTCCCCATCCTCGATGCCGTCCATGATGACGTCCGAGGCGAGGTTGGAAGTCAGGATGATGACCGTGTTCTTGAAGTCCACCGTGCGCCCCTGCGAATCCGTGATACGGCCGTCGTCGAGCACCTGTAACAGAATATTGAAGACATCGGGGTGCGCCTTCTCGATCTCGTCGAAGAGGACGATGGAGTAGGGCCGCCTTCTCACGGCCTCGGTGAGCGTTCCCCCCTCCTCATAGCCGACATATCCCGGAGGCGCGCCGACGAGACGGGAGACGGAGAACTTCTCCATATACTCGCTCATGTCGATGCGCACGATGTTGCGCTCGTCGTCGAAGAGATTTTCCGCCAAGGCCTTGGCAAGCTCTGTCTTGCCCACCCCCGTCGGGCCCAAAAAGAGGAAGGAGCCGATGGGACGGTTGGGGTCGCCGATGCCCGCACGGGCGCGCAGAATGGCCTCCGAGACCTTCTCCACGGCCTCCTCCTGCCCCACGACGCGGCGGTGTAAGTCCTCGCCCAACCGCAAAAGTTTTGCCCGCTCGCTCTCTCTGAGACGGGTGACGGGAATACCCGTCCAGCGCGCCACGATCTTTTGGATCTCATCCTCCGTGACCTCGTTGACAAGGAGCGCGTCTTGCCGCGCGCTCACACTGCGCTTGGCCTCCTCGAGCTTTTTTTCCAGCGCGGGAAGCTCGCCGTAGCGCAGACGGGAGGCCTTTTCGAGGTCGCCGTGCGTCATGGCCGACTCGATCTCCCCGTGCATGCGGTCGATCTCCTCTTTGAGCTGTTTCTCGGCGCGGATGGAGTTCTTCTCGTCCTCCCACTTGGCCTTCATGGCGGCGAAGGTCTCCTTGGCGTCGGCGATCTCCTTTCTGAGCGTTTCGAGACGGGCGGCCGAGAGGTTGTCTCCCTCCTTGGCAAGGGCCTTCTCCTCCACCTCGAGCTGGATGATCTTGCGGTTCAAGGCATCCATGTCCGAGGGCATGGAGTCGATCTCGGTGCGGATCATGGCGGCAGCCTCGTCCACGAGGTCGATGGCCTTGTCGGGCAGATAGCGGTCGGTGATGTACCTGTCGGAGAGGGTGGCCGCGGCGACGAGGGCGTCGTCGTGGATGCGCACGCCGTGGAAGATCTCGAACCGCTCCTTGAGCCCGCGCAGGATGGAGACAGTGTCCTCCACCGTGGGCTCGCCGACGAGCACGGTCTGGAATCTCCTCTCGAGCGCGGCGTCCTTCTCGATATATTTTCTATACTCGTCGAGCGTGGTCGCGCCGATGCAGTGCAGTTCGCCGCGTGCGAGCAGGGGCTTCAAGAGGTTGCCCGCGTCCATGGCCCCCTCCGTCTTGCCCGCCCCGACGACGGTGTGCAGCTCGTCGATGAAGAGCAGGATGTTCCCCTCGGAATCGGTGACCTCTTTGAGCACGGCTTTGAGGCGTTCTTCAAACTCGCCGCGATACTTCGCGCCCGCAATGAGGGCACCCATGTCCAAGGCGAAGAGCGTTTTTCCCTTGAGACCCTCGGGGACGTCGCCGCGTGCGATGCGCTGTGCGAGACCCTCCGCGATGGCCGTCTTGCCCACGCCGGGCTCGCCGATCAGCACGGGGTTGTTCTTGGTCTTGCGGGAGAGGATGCGGATGACGTTGCGGATCTCCTCGTCCCTGCCGATGACGGGCTCGAGCTTGTGTTCGCGGGCGCGCTTTGTGAGGTCGGTGCCGTATTTTTCCAGCGCCTCATAGGTGATCTCGGGGTTGTCCGTCGTCACGTTCTGGTTGCCGCGTACCTCTTTGAGGCCCTTTAAGAAGCCCTCCTTTTGGATGCCGAAGCGGCGGAATAGCTCTGAAAGACGGCCGTCTGCGTTGTCGAAGAGGCACAAAAAGAGGTGTTCGACGGAGATGTAGTCGTCTTTCATGCCCGCGGCAAGTTTCTCGCTCGCGCCGAGGAGACGCTGGAAGCCCGCCGTGGGATAGGGATCTCCCCCGCCCGAAGTGCGCGGCAGACGTTCCACCTCCTCTTTTGCGGCGCGTGAAAAGCCCTCGGCGTCGGCCCCGCTGCGTGCAAGGATGCGGCGGCACAGCCCGTCGGAGCCCGTGAGTGCTACGGCGAGGTGGAGCGTGGTGAGTTCGGCGTTGCCGTATTCGAGGGCAAGGCTCTGTGCATCGCGGATGGCCTCCGCGGACTTTTGTGTAAATTTCTCAGCATTCATGATGACCCTCCTCTGCCCGGCGGACCGGGCTGCGGTTTGTTCATCATAATTATACCGCGTTTGAAAACTCCTTAAACAAAAAAAGGCGCACCGAAACCTCGGCACACCTGATTGGGGATTGGGCGGAAGGGTGCATGCAGACCAAGCGCTATAATTGCGTCACCCTGAACGTAGTTGAAGGGTCACCGCATTATAAAATATGGTGATGTTTCGACGGAGCTCAACATGACGTAATTGGAATGCCTTGATCGTTCACACAGTTCGCGGTAGTAAGCGTGTCATACCGAGCGTAGCGAGCGTATCCCCTCATACGAAGTCCGTGTCGTGGTAAGCGCGTCATCCTGAGCCGTAATGATGATACGAAGTCCGTCACGGCTGTCCCCGAAGGCTCCCGAAGAACGAAGTCCGACTATCGCTCACACGGGCTTGGTCGTAGTAAGATTCTTCGCGGATGAGCAGTTCGCTCTCATTCATACTCTGCTGGCTCAGAATGACGCTCGGGTTGGGCTTGGGCGGGCAGAATGACGCTTTGATTGGGCTCGGTCGTATCCTGAACCCCTACTTCGCGCTACGCGCTCGTGTCGATTTTAGTAGCACAAATAGAAGCCTCAATCGGTCACCGCCGAAAGGGCATCGGCGGAGCTTCCCTTACAGGGGCGCCAAGAGTCGCTCACACGATACTCGGTCGCATCGCCCCATGCCCTCTCAGACCGCGTCTGTGGCACCCATGTCCGAGGGGAGGCCCCTCTTTTCACATAATGTTCTTTACGCTGCGGGGGAAGAGGGTGACGTCGCGGATGTTTTCGATGCCCGTGCAATACATCACAAACCGCTCGAAGCCCAGCCCGAATCCGCCGTGAGGCACAGAGCCGAACAGTCTCAGATCGAGATACTGTTTATAGGCGTCCATGTCCATGTGCCGCTCGCGCATGGCCGCGGTGAGCTTGCCGTAGTCGGCCTCCCTCTCGCTGCCGCCGATGATCTCGCCGATGCCCGGGACCAAGAGGTCGGTAGCCGCCACCGTCTTGCCGTCGGGGTTCTGCTTCATGTAGAAAGACTTGATCTCCTTGGGGTAATCGGTCACGAAGACGGGCCGCTTGAACACCACCTCGGTGAGGTATTTCTCGTGCTCGGATTGCAGATCGCTCCCCCAATGCACGGGGAAACGGAAGTCCGCGTTTTGCTTCTCCAAAATGGCCACGGCCTCGGTGTAAGTGCAGACGGCGAAGTCGGAATTTGCGACATGGGTGAGCTTTTCGATAAGGCCCTTCTCCACAAAGCTGTCGAAGAAGGCGAGCTCGTCGGGGCACTCTTCGAGCACGGTGCGGATGAGGTATTTGAGCAGGTCCTCGGCGATCTCGATGACGTCGGGCAGTTCCGCAAAGGCCACTTCGGGCTCCACATGCCAGAACTCCGCGAGGTGGCGGGTCGTGTTGGAATTCTCGGCGCGGAAGGAGGGCCCGAAGGTATAGATCCTGCCGAGTGCGGTGGCGGCCACCTCCCCCTCGAGCTGGCCCGAGACGGACAGCCCCGCCTTGACGCCAAAGAAGTCGTTCTTAAAGTACTCCTCCTCGCTCTCGTAGCGGGCATTCCACGGCTGGGTGGTGACGCGGAACATCTCGCCTGCGCCCTCGCAATCGCTCGCGGTGATGAGGGGGGCGTTGATGTAGTAGTAGCCGTGCTCATGGAAATAGCGGTGGATGGCCTGCGCCGCGACAGAACGCACGCGGAAGACGGCGGCAAACGTGTTGGTGCGAAGGCGAAGGTGCGGGATGCCGCGCAAAAAGTCTAACGTGGTGCGCTTTTTTTGGATGGGATATTCGGGCGGGCACTTGCCGAGCAGGGTGATTTCTGCCGCTTCGAGCTCGTTGCCCTCCCCCTTGAAGGCCTTTACGACCTTGCCCTTCACGGCCACGCTCGCGCCGAGTTTGGTGCATTCGGGGTCGGGTATGAGGGCATTTTTGTCGATGACGACCTGCAATTTTTTGAAACTCGTGCCATCGGAGAGCTCCAAAAAGCAGATCTGTGCGGAGTCGCGGAAGGTGCGGACCCAACCGCACACGACGACGGAGGTGCCTACCATGTCCGCGGAGGACAGGATACATTTGATGTCTGTATGTTTCATAACACTACCTCATAAAAGGAACTTCTTTGATTGGGGGGAAACAGGGTGACGTAGGGCTCGGTCGTTCGGAATGACGCTTCGATTGAGCTTGGGCGCGGTGGTGGGAAACGCACCCCCCCTTGCTGTCCCTGTAAGGGAAAGTGGCGCACTGCCCTTGTGCGCCGAAAGGGTTTCTCGCCTCATCCGCCCTACGGGCACCTTCCCCAGAAGGGAAGGCAAGAAAACCCCTCACCGCCGAAAGGGCATCGGCGGAGCTCCCCTTACAGGGGCGCCAAGGGGGGCTCAATCCGAGCGCATAAGCACGTCATTTCGTCCGCGCGAGGCTTCTATTGATATTCCAAGCGCGACACGAGCCAAAGGCGAAGTAAACATCACCTTATTATTAAGACTGCGGTGACCCTTCGACACAGCTCAGGGTGACGTAATAGAACGCTTGGCTGTTTATTTCGCAGTCAAACTCCTTACACCCCACATTATTCGCCTTGGCTGTTATAGAAAACGCTCACCTTGTCCTTCTTCAAGAAATTGTCGTTGCCGTTTTGGCCGACTTCGAGCGCTTCCCACTGTTCTTGGGTGCCCGCGTAGTAGACCGTGCATCCGTCGCCCTCGTTGCCGAAGAAGTTGTCGGGGATGTACGTCACCGAGCTCGGCAGGTAGATCTCATCCGCAAGGGCCTGATAAATTATCTCCTGCTTGAACACATAATTATGCATGGCGACCGTAAAGAAGGTAGAGCCCGCAAAATCAAAGCCCTCTTCGAAGCGGTAGCTCCCGACCGTGACGTGGTCGATCGAACCGTCGTTGTTCGTATAGTGCGCGACGGCCGCCTTGGAATTCTTGCCGACGACGACCCCGCCGAGGTTGTCTGCGATGTAGCTCGTGTCCCCGCCGTTCACATAGAACACGGCATTGGTCTCGCCGCCGAAGAGCGTCTTGTCGCAATCGATGTCGAGCGTGGTATTGAGGACGAGCTTGGAGTCGTTCACATGGAACTCGGCGAGGCGGGGGCAATCCGCGAAGGCATTCCAATCGTCAAAGATGAGCTCATTGTCCGTGCCGCAGTCCACATTGGTGAGCCGCTGGCAGTTTTTGAACACCTCCTTCCAGATGTGGAACCCGGAGGAGCCGCCGAAATGGATCTCGGTGAGGGCAGAGCATGCCGCGAAGGAGCCAGAGCCGAGCGCATAGATGCCGTCCTCCGCAAAGGTCAGCGTCTTCATTTTGTTGTTATTTTTTGCAGCACCGTCGTGCACGCCCGTCACGGCGAGCCCGTCGAGTTCTGCGAGGATGGTCACGTTCTCCTGCTCGGGTTTGATCTCCCAAACGGTGTAGCCCGTGTCCAGCTCGGCATAGACGACGCCGTTTGTTTCATCATAATAAGTGGACTTGACGGAGAAAGAGAGCCTACCCATGCCCAAGGTCACGCACCCCATGACGAAGAGCGCGACGCCGAGGACGGCACTGATGACCTTGTAGATGACAGCGGAATACTCATGGTCGTCGACGTCGATCGTCTCGTTGCACATGAGGATGAAGAAGACGAGGTCGGCAACGAAGAGGGCGATCGAAATATAGAAGGTGACCTGCTGCATCACGATGGTGGCAAAGGAGTTCCCCGCCGCGCCGACGATCTCGAGAGCGAAGACGACCCCGAGGACCACGAAGAAGATGCCGAGAAGGACATAGCGGTTGAGGAGGACCCCGAAGCAGCGGCCGAAGAACTCGCCGACGTTCTCGAAGAAATCGGACATGCTCTCACGGCGCTTCTTTCTTTTACGCTCTTTTTCCTTGCGTTTGGCACGTTCGGCGGCCTCTTTGGCCTCCCGCGCCTTGGCGGCTTTTTCAGCTAAGTTGTCGCTCATAGTATATAGCTCCTAATATAAATTTTTGAGTTTCAAATGGGATCCCCGCGGACATGGTACCAAGGAAAGAGGTGGAAGGTGGGAACACCTCGTTCGCTCATACGCAGTCCGCGTTGTGGTAAGCTGCCATACCGAGTGTAGCGAGTGTATCCCCTCAAACGGAGTCCGTTGTGGGAAACGCGTCATCCTGAGCCGTAATGGCAATACGAAGTCCGACACAGCTGTCCCCGAAGGATCCCGAAGAACGAAGTCCGACTGCTTGATAAACAGACCAAGTGTTCTAAATACGTCATGTTGACAGACCAAGCGTTCTATTACGTCACCCTGCCCGATTGAGGCTTCTATTTGTGCTACTAAAATCGACACGAGCGCCCCGCGCGAAGTAGCTGTGTCGAAGGGTCACCGCATTATAAAATAAGGTGATGCTTCAACTACGTTCAGGGTGACGTAATTGGAATGCCTTGTTCGTTCACACGATACTTAGTCGTTAGTTATCGCTTCA
>CANQJJ010000058.1 GCA_947624215.1 uncultured Clostridia bacterium | reverse complement strand
AAAAGAAAAAGAGAAAGAACAAGCAGCGCCCCGTCCGCGCCGCGCCTTTGAGTTGGCGCGCTCCCGTGGGCTTTTAGTGGGGGAAGAGGTGGGGGGAAGCGCATACCCTCTTGCTGTCCCTGTAAGGGAAAATGACGCACTGCCCTTGCGAGGGGGAAAAGGGTTTTTGGCCTACGATTCTATGTGCGTAAAACCCCTCAGTCCCGCAAAGGGCCGCGGGACAGCTCCCCTTACAGGGGCGCCAAGGGGTCGCTCAAACGAAGTCCGCGGTGGTGGTAAGCGTGTCATACCGAGGGCGGCGCCCTTGCTGCCGAGTGTATCCCCTCATACGAAGTCCTTGGTGGTGGTAAGCGCGTCATCCTGAGCCGTAATGACGATACGAAGTCCGACGCGGCTGTCCCCGAAGGATCCCGAAGAACGAAGTCCGATGAAAAGCGCCTCCTTGGGGAGGAGCTGTCACATCGTGACTGAGGTGGGGATCACAACTGTTCTTTCCAATTTTTATAATAAGGTGATGTTTCGACTACGCTCAACATGACGTGATTAGGAAATGCCTTATTCGCTCACACGGGCTTGGTCGTAGCAAGATTCCTTCGCGGATGGGCAGTTCGTTGAAACTCGTACCACTACGGCTCAGAATGACGCTCGGGATGAGCCGCATCGTTAATCGAAACCCCTCACCGCCGAAAGGGCATCGGCGGAGCTCCCCTTACAGGGGCGCCAAGGGGTCGCTCACACGGGCAAGGATACGCTCCCCTTACAGGGGCGCCAAGGGGGCACGCTCGGGGCGTTCTCATAGGTTTGGGCCCCAAGGGCAACGGGGGCATATCCTGCCGAAAAAACAAAATCTTTGAATCCGTTTGACAACCCCTTGCTTTTTTTCCGCGCATATGCTATACTGTAAAAAACATCCGTAAGGAGCAGTGCAATGCAAGCTAAGTTTAAGAGGGTCGTGCTCAAACTCTCGGGCGAAGCGCTCGCGGGAGATCAGCACTTCGGCCTCAATGAAGAGGTCATCGCCCGCGTCGTCGACCAGCTCGTCAAAGTGCATGCCATGGGCGTGGATATCGCCCTCGTCATCGGCGGAGGCAACTTCTGGCGCGGCAGGCAGGGTACCAATATGGACCGCACCACCGCCGACCAGATGGGCATGCTCGCCACCGTCATGAATTCCCTCGCCATGATGGACGCCATCGAACAGCGCGGCATCCCGACCCGCGTCCAGACCGCTCTCAACATGATTTCCGTCGCCGAGCCCTACATCCTCAGAAAGGCCCTTCACCACTTCGAGAAGGGGCGCATCGTCATCATGGCCTGCGGCACGGGCAATCCCTATTGCTCTACGGATACCGCCGCCGCCCAGCGCGCCTGCGAGATCGACGCCGACGTTCTGCTCATGGCCAAGAACGTAGACGGCATCTACGACAGCGACCCCCGCACCGATCCCAATGCCAAGAAATACGACCGCATCACCTTCCGCGACGTCATCTCGGGCGGGTTGAAAGCAATGGACACGACGGCAGCCACCATGTGCATGGAGAACGACATCCCCGTTCTCGCATTCGCACTCGGGGAGCCCGATTCCATCCTCCGCGCCGTCTGCGGCGAACAGATCGGCACCCTCATTCTTAACGAATAAAAACCCCGTGATAAGGGAAAAAGGAGAAAGATATGGTAGATAACGAAAAGGTAGAGGAGATGTATCTCGTCCTCGACGACAAGCTCGAAAAGACGTTGAGCGTCCTCCGCGAAAACTTTGCCGCCATCCGCGCGGGCAGGGCCAACCCCCACATCCTCGACAAGCTGCAAGTGGAGGCCTACGGCATGATGAGCCCCCTCAACCAGCTCGGCAACGTCGCCGTTTCGGATGCGCGGTGCCTCGTCATCAGCCCGTGGGATAAGTCCCTCTTAAAGGCCATCGAGAAGGCTATCCTCGCCTCCAATATCGGCATCACGCCCACCAACGACGGCTCGGTCATCCGCCTCGTCTTCCCCGAACTCACCGAGGAGCGCAGAAAAGACCTCGTCAAACAGGTCCGTAAGATGGGCGAAGAGTCCAAGGTGGCCGCCCGCAATATCCGCCGCGAGGCCATGGAGACGGTCAAGAAGATGAAGACGGGCAAGGAGCTCTCCGAGGACGAGAGCAAGAACTGCGAGATCGACATCGAAAAGCGCATCAGCGAAGCCATCGAGGAGCTCGATAAGGTCGTCTCTGCCAAAGAAAAGGAGCTCATGACCATCTGATGGCGGACATGGGTACCCCGGAACACGTCGGGATCATCATGGACGGCAACGGCCGCTGGGCCAAGCGCCGTCTTTTGCCGCGCCTTGCGGGCCACCGCGCGGGCATGAAACGCATGCTGGCCCTCCTCGAACACATCTATGGGTGCGGGGTGAAGTGCGTCACCGTCTTTGCCCTCTCCGCGGAGAATCTCTCCCGCCCCAAAGACGAGCTCGACGGGCTCTTCGCCCTCTTCCGCGAATACTTCTCCACCCAAACGGAGCGGCTTTCGGAGAAGGGAATACGCCTCAGAGTCATCGGCGACAGGGGGCTCATCCCCGCAGATATCGTCTCGCTCATCAAAGAGGGGGAGGAGAAGACGGCAAAGGGGGAACGGGCCACGCTCGCCATCGCCATCGGCTACGGGGGTCGGCAAGACATCGTCGCCGCCTGCAACAAGGCCGTGCGCGCGGGGAGGGAAGTGACCCTAAAAAGTTTTGCCGAGACGCTTTCGACGGGGGGCATGCCCGCGCTCGACCTTCTCATCCGCACGGGAGACGAGAAGCGGCTCTCCAACTTTTTGCTGTTTGAGGCGGCATACGCCGAACTGATATTTTCCACAAAAATGTTCCCCGACTACACCGACGGGGACTTTGACGAGGCCTTAAAGGAATATGCCGCGCGGGAGAGACGGTTTGGAGCGCTCCACCCCGCGGATCGGACTTAAAATTATGGAAGAAATGCAACAAGAAATTCAGCAGGGACCCGGAACGGGGACGCAGTACGGGGCGGGGCAAGAGGCCGCAAAGGCGCAACAGCCCGTGGAGGCGCAACAGCCCGAAGGCCCGGGCAACATCGAGGCCATGCAGGAGTTGAAGACTCCGCACGGGACGATCGGCAACTTCGGCCTCAGGTGCATCACGGGGGCCGTCTACATCCTCGTGCTGGCGGGCTTTTTCGCCCTGAAAATTTTCCTTTCCGACCTCTTCTTCGACGCCCTCATCCTCCTCTTTGCCGTCGTGGGCACATGGGAGATGACGCGCGCGTTCAAGGGCAAGCTGCACGCCTCGCAGGTGACCATCGTCATGGTCTTCTCCGCGATCGTCATTCTCACCTATGCCGTCTCGGACTTCATCTTCCAGGACGTTCTCGAAGTCAAACTGCCCGACAGCGGGGTCAGCGAGGAGACGATCCGCTCCCTTGTCGGCCGTAACTACGCCCTGCACATCACCTTTGTGGCCATCCTCGCGGGGGTCTCGGTGCTGCTCGGGCTGCTCGTCTTCGCGCACGGGCAGGTCTCGCTCGAGTCGACGGGCTGCGCCATGCTGTGCTACGTCTATCCGACGTTCCTGCTTCTGGTGCTCTCCATCTGCAACCATTTGCAGAGCTACTCCGAGCTCGCGGTCATGTTCGTGTTCATCGTAGCCCCGGCTTCGGACGCCATGGCCTACTTCTTCGGTAAGCTGTTCGGGAAGAAGCTGCCCCTCAAGATGGCCCCGAGTATTTCGCCCAAGAAGACGGTCATCGGGGGGTTCGGGGGGCTCATCGGGGGCGCGATCGGCGCCGTCATCATCTTCTTCATGTACTACGGCCTCATGCGGCTCGACGACCTCGGCGTAACGGCGCAGGTCATCCGCAACATGTCCGTCACGCCGCTCAACCTCATCTTCTTCATCGGGCTCGGCGTCGTGACCTCGGCCTTCTCGCAGTTCGGCGACCTCGTGGAGAGCGCCATCAAGCGCAAGATCGGCATCAAGGACATGGGCAAGATCCTGCCCGGCCACGGCGGCATCTTAGACCGCATCGACTCCGCCCTCTACGCGGGGCTCATCGTCTGTCTCGTCATGGTGCTTCGGCTCATGTTTGTGGGATAGGCTGCATACAATAAGGAGACGCCCGCACTCAGGCGGGCTTCTTAATATGATGAAACGCATTGCACTCATCGGCAGCACGGGGAGCATCGGAAGACAGGTGCTCGACGTCGTCCGCCGCAACAAAGGCATCTTCAAAATAGACGCACTCGTCTGCGGGAAACAAAGCTCCGCGCTTGCCAAACAGGCGGAGGAATTTTCGCCGCGCGTTGCCCTCTGCGCAGAAAACGGGCATACCATGTCCGAGGGAGAGCGTTCGGAACTCTTCTCGGGCTGTGACGTCGCCTTCATCGCGGCGGGGGGGTTTGCGGGGCTTTCGTATACGCTCGCGGCCATCCGTGCGGGCAAAGACGTGGCCCTTGCCAACAAGGAATCCCTCGTCGCGGGCGGGGAGCTCGTCATGGCTGCGGCGAGAAAAAAGGGCGTGGAGATCGTGCCCGTCGACAGCGAGCATTCGGCCATCTTCCAGGCCCTCGGGTGCCGCCGCGATACCCCCTTCGAAAAGCTGGTGCTCACGGCGAGCGGGGGACCCTTCCTGCATCATACGAAGGAGCAGCTTGCCCGCGTGACGGCAGAGGAAGCCCTCGCCCATCCGACGTGGAAGATGGGGCCCAAGGTCACGGTGGACAGCGCGACGCTGCTCAACAAGGGCTACGAGGTCATCGAGGCGCACCATCTCTATGGGGCGGACTATGCCCGCATCGAGGCCGTCGTGCACCCCGAGAGCGTCGTGCATTCGCTCGTCTTTTTCCGCGACGGCGCCGCCCTTGCCCAGCTCGGCTACCCCGACATGCGCGTCCCCATCCAGCTCGCGCTCACGTACCCCGATCGCCTGCCCTGCGCGCCCATGTTGGACCTTGCCCGGCTCGGCGCATTGCACTTCGAGCGGCTCCCCGCGGAGAAGTTCCCCTGCTACGGGTTGGCGCTCGAGGCGGGGAGAAAGGGGGGGAACGCGCCCGCTGCCTTGAACGGGGCGGCGGAGGAGGCCGTGCGCGCCTTCCTCGGGGGGAGTATATCCTTCCCGCGCATCGCGGAAACTATTCAAGACGCGCTCGCGCGCGTCCCGCAGGCGGAGGCAGGGTGCTACGAAGCCCTCGCCGAGGCAGACAGATTGGGCCGCGAGGCCGCAAAGAGAAGTATCTATGGATCATAATTTACTCATGCCCGCGTGGGCACAATGGACGCTCGGCATTCTCCTCGCCGTTCTCGTCTTGCTCATGATGATCACCGTCCACGAGTTCGGGCACTATGTCGCGGGCAAACTTTTGCGCTTCCGCATCAACGAGTTCTCCATCGGATTCGGGCCTGCCGTCTTCAAGCACACGGGCAAGAAGACGGGTGAGCTCTTTGCCGTGCGCCTCATCCCGCTCGGGGGGTATTGCGCCTTCGACGGAGAGGACGGCCTCGACGAGGAGCAGACGAAAGACGGGGCATCCATGTCCGCGGATCCCCCTTTGGAAAACGCACAGGCGGGCAATTCTTTCGTGCCTGTTTCTTCGGCGGGGAACGCGCAAGAAAACGCGCCCGTGCCGCGCGGGGGAAAATTCACCGAGATGGCGCCGTGGAAGCGCATCATCGTGCTCGTCTCGGGCGCGGCGATGAATTACCTTTTGGCCCTTCTTCTCATCCTCGCCATGTTCGGCGGCTACGGGCAGAGCCTCATCGAGGTGCGCGGCGTGGAGACGGGGGAAGCGTTTCCCGCAGAGTATTCCCTTGCCGCGGGGGACATCCTTCTCGGCGCAGAGGGGAGAGACCTCTATCTCGCCACGGACATCGGCCGCGCCGTGAGCGGCAAGAAGGCGGGGGACATCATCACCGTGCGCGTCGCCGCCAAGACGGAGAGCGGCTACGAGGAGCGGGAGCGCACCGTCATGCTCAGGAGCGACGTCCCCGAGCTCTCGAGCACGGAGGTCACGGGCGTGTGGAAGGCGCTCGGCATCGGCGTCGAGAAGCGCGAAGACGGCAGGTATTACATGCTCTCCTCCGTCTCCTACCGCTTCGGCTTCTTTGAGACGGTCGGCCGCTCCTTTGTCTATTCGTTCAGGATCGCGGGGTCCATCTTCCGCGTCATCGGAGAACTGTTCACGGGGAAGATCGGACTGAGCGCGCTCGGCGGGCCCGTCACCACCATCAAAATGACCTCGGAGATCGCCGCGACGGGGCTTCGGAATCTTCTCGAGATCTCGTCGTTCATCGGCGTCAATCTCGCCGTGTTCAACCTTTTGCCAATCCCCGCGCTCGACGGCAGCAAGATCGTCTTCACCCTCATCGAGTGGATCTTCAAGAGGCCCGTCCCGCGCAAGATCGAGGCCGCCATCCACTTCGCCGGCATCGTGCTGCTCTTCGGGTTCGCCATTTTGGTGGATGTCTTACAGTTTATTTGATTTTTTTAACATACAGAGGAAGTCATGAAAAAAATCTTTTTGTGCTGTGAATTCAGCTTTGAGCAGGGGGATACCCCCCTCAGCCGCGCGGCCTGCGCCCTCACGTCCGCCCTTCGCGATAGGGGGTATGAGGTGTTCTTTACGGGCGAATCCTCCCCCGATTCTGGCGTGGAGGGGTATCTTTGGATGGTCTCCTCCCGTCTCGACGAGGCAGACGCCCTCGTGCTCGTCTCCTCCAAACCCGCCGACTGTGCCGACGGCTGGGTGCGCTACGAGTGGGAGAGCTTCTACCGCGACATCACCGTCCGCCGCATGAAAAAGCTGTTCGTCTCCTGCCTCGAAGGGGGGAAAGAGGGCTACCCGCGCGGGATCGCCGCCTCTCCCTCCGTCTCTTGGGACGACCCCGAAAGCCTCTTCCTGATTTTGGAGACTTTCTTCGCACAGATGCCCTGATCGCAGACATGGTATAGGGAAAGCCCGCCTGATGGATCTCAGACGGGCTTTTTGATTGGTTTGGGAGAAGGTCACGCCGCGGGGGTCTCTCCGCCCGTTTCCGTGTCCGCGGCGGGGGCCGCCTTGGCCTTCGGATGATACTTGCTCGCCGCCTTCACAAAGGCCTTGGAGCTGAACACGAGGATGCCGACCGCGATGACGATGGCGATGTCGGGGAGCACGTAGCCCGATTGGTAAATGAGGCTATAAAGCCACGCATTCTGCCCGCCCCCGAAGGAACCGAAGGCGAACACGCCCGAGAAGTAGTGGCAGACAAAGCGGGCGAGCCCTGCGACGACGCCGCCGAGGGCGATCTGCACCTGCGGGAGCTTGTCGAGCTTTCTCACCTTGGCGAAGGCGCCCGCAAAGCCGATGCAGGCGAACGCGGCGGGGTAATCGAGGATAAACTGCGCGGGATGCAGGATGTAGGGGTCCTGCACGGCTTGCAGAAGGCCGTAGATCATGCCCGCAAATACGCCCTTCTTCACCCCGAACATGTAGGAATAGATGATGAGGGGCAAGAGGGAGGCGACGGTGATGGACCCGCCCTGCGGCATCTTCACGATGCGAAGATAGGAGAGCGCGAAGCTCATCGCAATGGCGACGCCCGCAAAGGAGATGGCCTTGGCGTCGAATCCCTTGTGCTCGTCTTTTCCGAGGAAGAAGGTCGCGCCGATGATGGCCAAAATGAGCAGAACGGCCGAGATGTAGAGCCCGATCTGGTCCACCTTGGTAAAGTCTACGTCGCTCTCGTCGTCGGTGACGATCCAATTGTTCCAGAGGCTGTCGCCGCTCGCAAAGAGCACACCCATGCACACGAGCGCGGCGATGAGCGCGGCTCCCACGGCACATCCGCAGGCGATGTAGACGAGCTTATCCCGCCTGAAAAAGAGGGTGATGCCGCTCCCCCCGACGGCCAAGATGAGCACGAGGAGGGGATAGAAGAGGAGCGCCTCGATGCCGTCTTCGAGGAAGGTGAGAAGTAGCAGCACGATGCCGACGAGGCAGGCATACCCCACGGCGGCGATGCCGAGATACTTGAAGAGCCCCGGCTTTGCGAAGTTCTTCTTCAAGACAAACTTCATGAGCAAAAAGAGCACGGCGCAGGTGAGAAGAAGGGCGATCGTGAGCCAGAAAAACACGCCGCGCGCGATGTTGAGCGGAGAATCGAACGTGACGGGGTACCACGTCGTGTCCGCCAAGAGGGAAAGGGACAGCATAACTACCTCCGAAAAATTTTTTGTGCTACCCGTCCCGAATGAAAAACCGCCCGCGAAAAAACGCAGGCGGAAAACTTCCTTTCGACCGTTCTTTCGTCCAAGCATGACCTTGCCCGATTCCAATGGTATGATCTCAGCCCCATGAGGGGCACCCACGACGGATATTCACATTGTTTTCCCAAGTATACCGCGTTTTTCACGCAAAGTCAATTGTTTTTCGCGCCATTTTGTGATATAATCATCCCATGGGCAACAAACGCATCTTCACCGCCCTCCGTTTTACGGAAGACGCCAACATCTGCGGCCGCGTGTATTGGTACCTCTCGGACTTTGCCCCCGCGGAGGGGAGCCGCGTCTTTGCGCCCGTCGGCCCGCACGACCGCGTCCAGCTCGCCCGCGTGGAACGGGTCGCCGTCCTTGACGAGGACAGCGCGCCCTACGACGTCGCCCTCATCAAGCATGTCATCGCGCGCGAGGGGGACAGGACGCGCATGCTCGGGAACACGCCCTGCCGCGAGTTCGGCGGCGTGCGCTACGACAACAGGCACTACACCCGGTTCGGCCGCATTTTGCTTGCGGAGGAGGAGCCGGCCGAACAGGCGGGTTACACGGCATTCGTGGCACCCATGTCCGAAGACGGGGCCATCTACCGAAACATTGCCCTCGGACATGGTACCCTCCTCGTCGGCGGCGAGGGGAAGGAGATCTGCATGCTGCTTTTGAGGTTGCTCGCGGGGGAAGACGTGCTCTCCGCCCTTTCGGAGCAGGAGAGGCAGAGCCTTTGCACCCGCTTGGGATAGGCCGCATGTTTTGAAGGACTTGCAGATGCGCAGACCATGCCGCCCCCCTTGCTGTCCCTGAAAGGGAAAGTGGCGCACTGTCCTTGTGCGCCGAAAGGGTTTCTGTTTGACAGACCATGCGTTCTAATTACGTCATGTTGACAGACCAAGTGTTAAAATACGTCATGCTGAGCGTTAGTCGAAGCATCACCGCAGTCTTATAATAAGGTGATGTTTCGACAGGCTCAACATGACGTGATTAGAAATGCCTTGGCCGCTCACACGGGCTCGGTCGCGGACATGGTACCCTCAAACGAAGTCCGACCCTCATACCGAGCCGTAGGCGAGCGTATCCTGAGCGAATCGGCACAATAGATTCACATCAGCCAATGCTGATGTTTTCATTAGGGTTTATCGCTCAAGATTCACTCCCTCGGCTCTGCCTCGGTCGGAATGAGGG
>CANQJJ010000057.1 GCA_947624215.1 uncultured Clostridia bacterium | reverse complement strand
TGGTCTGTTCGTCCAGCAGTCGGACTTCGTTCTTCGGGATCCTTCGGGGACAGCCGCGTCGGACTTCGTATCATCATTACGGCTCAGGATGACGCGTTTCCCACACCGCGGACTGCGTTTGGTCTGATATGAATACCGCGGCTGCTAAAAGAAGCAGCCGCGGTAATTTATCGTGCACAAATGTCGTGTAAAAAATGAACTTCGTTTAAGGGGATACACTCGGGCCCATCGGTCGGGCCCTCGGTATGACAGCAGAAGCACCAAGTCCTATGCTTTGGGGAGTCCTTCGGGAGCTCTCTGCGCGCGATCAGTCCGAAGCGGCCTCCTTTACGAAATAGGTGAATTCTCCAGCTTCCGGTACCACGCCCGTCCAATACATAAATCCATCATCTGTTTGCAACAGAGTGTATCCTTCCAGTAGTATATTCCCGTCGGGGTCTCTGCCAATCCCCGCTGATACCATGTAATTTCCGATATGGAGCACCATTCCCTCTTCCAATAAATCTGAATAACATATGGTAAATTTTTCCCCATTTATGATGACGGGGGGACCATTCCCATCTTTCTCTGTATATGTCCCGTCCGGGATGGTTTGCTCCTCGAATACGGGAATCGGGCTATAAGTCATACTATGAGTGATAAGATTATTGTCGTCAGCATAGGAGACATATTTCAAGGTCTTATCGGACTCAGACCATAATACTCCTCCAGCTCTGCATATATATAAGCCGGGTATCTTCTCAACTGCTTTTCCTCCGAACCACGCCAAGGCAATACCTTGGTACTCCTCCAAATCTATCATGCTCGAGCCGCCGCAAATACCGATATAAATACCATAATCTTCATTTCCCTCAAAGATAATGAATTCAATACTTTTTATCTCATGGCTATAATAATCTTCATAGGTGCCGCTCCACATACCATAAAGTTGGGGGACTGCTTTCTCCCATTGTGCTTGAAATTTGACGTCCTTCGCGGGCATGGTATAGGTCGAGCCCGCCGCCACATCCTTTGTGCCGTCGTTCCAACCCTTAAAAAAATACCCATCGCGAGTGAAAGAGTTCTTGCCGACAGTGAACGTTTCGCCCGCCGCGTAGGACGCCGATGCAGGCGCCGTACCTTCGCCGCCATTGGCTTCATAAGTGACGGCATATTTCACGGGATCCCCCCCCAAGCTTCTCGGGCAAATTGAGTTCTATGCCCGTGCATGCAGCAAGCAAGCTCATGCCGATGAGCATGCAACCCGCCAGCAAGAAAGAAAGTAGTTTCTTCATAATGATACCTCCGTTTGTGATATGATACCATTATAGCCCCCCCCCGTTTGTCAAGCGATTGTCAACCGTGATGCAAAATTTCCCGATAACTTTTAAGCCCTCGGTGCTCGCACCGAGGGCTTAAATATTCTTGTCAGCATTTCGATTATCATAACCATGAGTTCGGCAAAATATCGTCACTCCATGAGTTCGGTGAGGAGCTGATTTTGGACGTAAAGATATTCGTCCTTGATGCGCGTGATATCGCCCTCCTCCTCGAAATAACCGCTGAGCTTGGCGTAACCCGGAAAATCTTCCCTCCAATCGCTCCCGAAAGCCTTCTTATATGCCGCCGCCGAGACGCCGAATACCGTGCGCAGGGCGAGCATGATGAACTCGAATTTTGCGTCCTTCTCGCTCACATCCTCGCTCTCGATGACGGGAAAATACCCCGAGAGGATGCACTTCATATACTCGTCCAAATCAAAGGTGTTCGTGAAGCGCTTGCCGTCCATGAACGAGCTCGCCGATACCCCCATGCCGATGTACTCCCCGCGCTTCCAATAGTTGAGATTGTGGCGGCTGCCGTAGCCGGGCTTGCAAAAATTGGAGACCTCATAGCGGAGATAGCCGAAGTCTTTGAGGAGCGCGCGGCCGTAATCGTAGAGCTCGGCGACCTCGTCTCCGTCGGGAAGTTCCCCGTTCAGATAGTCGGTGTATATGGGCGTTCCGTCCTCGGGCGTGAGGGCATACATCGAGACATGGGTGGCCCCGTTTGCGTGTACAAGGTCGATCGTCGCCTTGACATCCGCCTTGGTCTGGCCCTTCAAGCCGAGCATGACGTCGGCAGAAAAATTCTTGCCCTTCAAAAGTTTTGCACAGGAGATGAAGTCGGCCGTCGTGTGGATGCGCCCGAGCTCGCGGAGCTGATCGTCGATCGCCGTCTGCAATCCCACCGAGAAACGGTTGATGCCCGCGCGCTGATAGATGGCGATCTTGGCGGCGTCCACCGTCCCCGGATTCATCTCGATGGTGACCTCGGCGTCTGGGGCGAGTGCAAAGCAATTTTTGATCTGCTTCATGAGGCCCGCGATGTAGTTCGGATCGACGATGGAGGGCGTGCCGCCGCCGATGTAGACGGTATCGAACTTACGGCCTTTATACATCTTGCCGCGCTCGGCCACCTCCTTGTAGAGACAGGCCATGTACGCCTCGGCAAAGTTCAGGCGGTTGGGAAATGACGTGAAGTCGCAGTAGGTGCATTTGTGTTTGCAGAATGGAATGTGAACGTAGATCCCGGACATGGTATGCTCCTTTTCGGTCAAAATCGGTTTTTTATGGCGGATGACGGGGAGGGGCGGGACTACCGACCGTCCCAGAGATAGCGATCCAGATCGACGTAGCCGTCGTTTACTTCCACACCTTCGTCGCGGAGGAGCGCGGCCTGCACGTCGATGCCGCCAAAGGCAAAGGCGGGCGCGAGACGCCCCTCTCGGTTGACCACGCGGTGGCAGGGAAC
Organism: uncultured Clostridia bacterium; assembly: GCA_947624215.1. Lineage (GTDB taxonomy): Bacteria > Bacillota > Clostridia > Christensenellales > Borkfalkiaceae > Gallimonas. The sequence continues at coordinate 6,846 of CANQJJ010000057.1, read as the reverse complement.
AACGACGGGAGTCGGATTGCGGTGCAGGGCGTTCCCGACCTGCCTCGCCGCGCGCGGATGCCCGATGGCGTGCGCGATCATGCCGTAGGTGACCACCTTCCCCCTCGGCACCGTTTTCAGATATTCATAGACGCTTTGATCGAACATTTTTCCTCTTTGTGGTGTGAACGCTCACACGATGCTTGGTCGTAGTAAGATTCTTCGCGGATGGGCGGTTCGCTCTCATGCAAACCCTTTCGGCTCAGAATGACGCTTCGATTGGGGCTCGGCGGGCCGCACAAAACCCCTCTGTCACGCAAGGACGGCGTGACATCTCCCCTTACAGGGGCGCCAAGGGTCGCTCACGCGGGCTTGAGGGACAAGATTGCGCTCACTTATCCTTGTTCGTCTTTAAGATCTGCATGAAGACTTCGGAGGGGACCTCCACCGTGCCGATCTTGCGCATGCGTTTCTTCCCCTCTTTTTGCTTTTCGAGCAGCTTTTTCTTGCGCGTGATGTCCCCGCCGTAACACTTAGCGAGCACGTCTTTGCGCACTGCCTTCACCGTCTCGCGGGCGATGATCTTGCCGCCGACGGCCGCCTGCACGGGGATCTCAAAGAGCTGGCGCGGGATGGCGTCCTTCAAATTTTCGCACAGCGTTCTGCCGCGCGTGTATGCCCGCTCCTCATGCACGATGCTCGAGAGCGCGTCGCACGGCTCCCCGTTGAGGAGGATGTCGAGCTTGACCAGCTTGCTCTTTTCATAGCCTGCGATCTCGTAGTCAAAGCTCGCATAGCCCTTTGTGCGCGATTTCAGCTCGTCAAAGAAGTCGTAGACGATCTCATTGAGCGGCAACCTGTATTCCAACTTGACGCGGCGGGTGTCGAGATAGGTCATGTCCTTGAATACGCCGCGCTTGTCTTGGCAGAGGTCCATGACGGGGCCGAGATAGTCGGGCGGGGTGTAGATCTCCGCCTTCACGATGGGCTCCTCCATATACTCGATCTCGGACACGGGTGGCAGATGCGAGGGATTGTCCACGAAGAGTTCGTCGCCGTTGGTCTTGTGCACATGATAGGACACCGAGGGCGCCGTGGTGATGATGTCGAGATTGAACTCCCGCTCGATGCGCTCCTGCACGATCTCCATGTGGAGAAGGCCCAAAAAGCCGCAACGGAACCCGAACCCGAGCGCGACGGAATTGTCGGGCTCGAAGGTGAGCGAGGCGTCGTTGAGCTTGAGTTTTAAGATGGCCTCTTTGAGGTCGAGAAATTTACTGCCGTCGAGGGGGTAGATGCCGCAAAAGACGACGGGACGGACGTTTTTATACCCCGGAAGAGGCTCCGCGGCGGGGCGCAGGGCACTCGTCACCGTATCGCCCACGGCGACGTCCTCGATGGACTTGATGCTGGCGGCGATGTAGCCCACCTCCCCCGCGGACAGGAGGTCTTTGGGTTGGAGGAAGGGAGCAAACGCGCCCACTTCGGTGACCTCATAGGTGCGCTCGGAGCGGAAGGTCTTGATGACGTCCCCCACCTTCACGCTGCCGTTTTTGATGCGCACGAAGAGGATGACGCCCTTGTAGTTGTCGTAATAACTATCGAAAATGAGGGCGGAAAGAGGAGCCTCGGTATCTCCGTCGGGAGGCGGCACGGCGTGCACCACGGCCTCTAAGATGTCGCGGATGTTGATGCCCTCCTTGGCGGAGACGCAGGGCGCGTTTTCGGCGTCCAGCCCGATGACGTCTTCGATCTCCTTCTTGGTCTCCTCGATGCGCGCCGAGGCGAGGTCGATCTTGTTGATGACGGGCACGATCTCGAGGTTGTTGTCGAGGGCGAGGTAGACGTTGGCGAGCGTTTGGGCTTCCACGCCCTGCGTCGCATCCACGACCAGGATCGCCCCCTCGCAGGCGGCAAGGGAACGGCTGACTTCATAGGTAAAATCGACATGGCCGGGCGTATCTATGAGGTTGAATTCGTATTCCTCACCGTCGAGAGCGGTATAGTACATGCGCACGGGGGCGAGCTTGATGGTGATGCCGCGCTCGCGTTCGATGTCCATGCTGTCGAGAAGCTGGTCCTCCATGTCGCGCTTGGAGACCTGCCCCGTGAGCTCCATGAGACGGTCTGCAATGGTGCTCTTGCCGTGGTCGATGTGCGCGATGATGCAAAAATTGCGTAAGTTTTGATTGGGTTTCGCCATAAAATTGTACCTTCGCGTCTATTATATAAAATTGCGCGGGATTTTGCAAGTATTTTGGGGAGGTTGGGAAGAACGCAAAAATGCCGCCCTCGGCTTTTTTGAAAGCCGAGGGCGGCAAAGGACCCGCACTGCTAAATGTTATGCTTCTTTCTTTGTCCACGGAGTGGGAAGGGAGGTTGCGGGGTCGTAGTGCCAATAGTAGCCATACGCGGCCCACGCTTCTTCCGTCGGTTCATCCTCGGTGAAGTAGTAGCGAGTGGCATTGAGGAGATAATTGTTATTGTTACCGATGGAAATGCCGTCCCATCCGTTTTGCGCTCCTTTGTAGTAGACATTTTGAAGTGCGTTGCACAGCTCGAACGCACTATCTCTGATCGAGGTCACATGCGTACCGATCACGATCTCTTTGAGTCCACTGCAACCATAGAACGCCTGCATTCCGATCGAGGTCACGCTGTCGGGAACCTTAAATTCTTTCATGGAACACCCGTAAAATGCACCTGTACCTATCATAAAAAGTCTCGAATCATCGGCGATCTGCACGGTTTGCAGATTTTCGCACAGTTCAAAACCTTTGCGATCAATGATCTCTACACTTGCGGGGATCTCAATATTGCGGATCGCAGTGCGCGCAAATGCGTTTTCATCAATTCGCGTCACGGTACTCGGAATGTTCACGAAAACAAGTGATTCGCATACATAAAATGCTTGGTTATCAACCGTCAAAAGCCCTTCCGGAAGCGTAACTCTTTCTATCATATCGTGCTCACGAAAAGTCCCTACGCCCAAACTCGTTCCCCCTGAAATAACGACCTCGCGAAGAGAATCGGGGACGTACGCCTTTCCTCCAAACCAATCATCAAATCCTTCCGCAAACGGCAATGTAACTTTTACAAGTTGGCGGCATTCGGCAATTGCACTGTTTGCAACCGACTTGACGGACGCGGGGATCGCGATCTCCGTCAAGCCCGCACAGTATTGAAAAGCATATGACCCTATACTCGTCACCGATGTCGGGATCTCAATGCTTCCGATGTTCGTATAGGCAAAAGCATTTGAGCCGATACCCGTCACGGGACCTTCGTTGTATCGGGAAGGAATCACAACATCGGAGCCACGAAAATCTCCCAGCCCTGTCACGGTATAGGAGCCGTCCGAATTGGCGCTGTAACTCAGCTCTTCGGTTGGGCTCTTTTGGTCGCACCGGATACATTTCCCCCCTTGATACTTATGCCCGAGCGCTTCAAGCAACGTCGCTTGCACCGCGCCGCAGGTATTGCAAACATCATAGCGGACGCCTTTCTCTTCACAGGTCGGCTCTGTTGTGAAAGACGCGCAATCCGTCCAATCATGCCCCGTGGCATCTTGGAATTGATAGTCCACAAAACCGCATGCCTCGCAAGTGCGGGTGCTGTAACCGATAGAGGTGCAAGTGGCGGCAGCCCGCACTTCCCAATCGTTCGGGAAGATATGCTCGCACTTCGTGAGATCTTGGCCGTCGGTGCCCTGCGCTTTCACGCCCGTATCCTGCTCACCGATGAACCAATGGCCATTTTCACCGATGTGAGGTGTGACACCATCGGTGCCGTCGGTCCCGTCTTGGCCATTTTGGCCGTCTTGACCGTCTTGGCCTTCGGCTTTCACGCCCGTATCCTGCTCACCGATGAACCAATGGCCATTTTCGCCGATGTGAGGTGTGACACCATCGGTGCCGTCGGTCCCGTCTTGGCCATTTTGGCCGTCTTGACCGTCTTGACCTTCGGCTTTCACGCCCGTATCCTGCTCACCGATGAACCAATGGCCATTTTCACCGATGTGAGGTGTGACACCATCGGTGCCGTCGGTCCCGTCTTGGCCATTTTGGCCGTCTTGACCGTCTTGGCCTTCGGCTTTCACGCCCGTATCCTGCTCACCGATGAACCAATGGCCATTTTCGCCGATGTGAGGTGTGACACCATCGGTGCCGTCGGTCCCGTCTTGGCCATTTTGGCCGTCTTGACCGTCTTGACCTTCGGCTTTCACGCCCGTATCCTGCTCACCGATGAACCAATGGCCATTTTCACCGATGTGGGGTGTGACGCCGTCCTTGCCGTCTTGACCGTCGGCACCGTCCTTGCCATCTTGGCCGTCGGCACCGTCCTTGCCATGAACAAGGCCGAGGTTAATATCATCCCCCTCGGTGAGTTCGATGACAAGCTCGCCGTTCTCATTTATGTAGATCCGCTTGATCCCGACGCCGTCTTTGCCGTCTTGGCCGTTTTGACCGTCTTTGCCGTCGCGGCCCGCTTCACCCTTGAACTCGGCGATGAGGTCCTCGAGCGTGCCCTCGAACCCGAGCTCTTTGGCCGTCGCATAGACGCGCTCGATCGTCCAGACTTCATCCTCTGGCTCCTTCGATTGTCCCGTGAGGTCGCATGCCGCGAGGCCAAGGCAAAGGCAGAGCACGGCCACGAGCGCAAGCAGGACTTTCACAAATTTGCTTTTCATAGTTTCCTCCTACTAAGGTATGGACAAAATAAAATTTACATTTATTTACATCACATATTCAGTATACCGCTTTTGGAAATCGTTTGCAAGCGTTTTGCGAATTTTCCATAAAAAGATGCCGCCGTGGCTTGGGCAAAAAAATCCCCCTTACGGATATGCTCTTTCGGGCAACCCGCTCGGGGGGTAAATCATTCGAATTGCAATGGCTCTCGTATTGCTATGCCTCGTTGGGGACGAGGAGGCGGACGCCGTTGGACAAATACATGGAAGAGAGCTGGACGTGGACGGCGAGGGTGAAGGTGAGGGCGTGGAGAGTGTACTCCGGGAGGGTGTCTATCATGCGCATGGTGACAGCGCCGGGGCGTACCATGTCCACGGTCGCGACCACTCTGCCGCGCGGATCGTAGCCATCGTAGATGACAAAGTTCCCCTTTTCGAGCTCTCCCGCCGCATACCAGCCCATGAACCCGAGGTCAAAGATCCCCGGCCGCATATTCCGCACGACGGAGACGAACCGCGTGCCGTGTTTTATCTCCACGGCGGGCGCCTCGTTCAGGCTCTCCGAGAGCGTCGCGGCGCTCTTGTTATGTAGGTACGAGGCGTACACTTTGAGACGCGGGCGCGTACCGTCGGGCTTGGAACAGACGCGGTAGAGTTTTCTGCCGATCTCGTCGAGGACGTCGAAGGAATCCGTCCACGAGGCGATTTTATCCATGAACATCAGTTTCATGATTCTTCCCGTTATTTTATGTTTTGTGAGCCTTACCCTCGGACATGGGTGGCTCGTTTTTGGTGTGGGGGGCGGGGGATTACAGACCAAGCGCTATAATTACGTCACCCTGAACGTAGTTGAAGGGTCACCTTAGTCTTAATAATGCGGTGATGTTTCGACAGGGCTCAACATGACGTTATTAGAATGCTTTGGTCGCTTACACGATACTTGGGCGTAGCAAGATTCTTCGCGGATGGGCAGTTCGCTCTAATCCAAGCCGTTACGGCTCAGAATGACGCTTCGATTGGGCTTAGTCGCTCACCAGAAACCCCTCAGTCCCGCAAAGGACGCGGGCCAGCTCCCCTTACAGGGGCGCCAAGGGGAGCTCACACGGGCTTGGTCGTAGCAAGATTCTTCGCGGATGAGCAGTTCGCTCTAATCCAAGCCGTTACGGCTCAGAATGACGCTTCGATTGGGCTTGGTCGTAAAGGCGAGATGCTGTTCAATCCACAGGGAGTGGGAGGCGGGAGACGTTCTTGTATTTGACGCCGGCCTGCTCGTCGGCGCGCTGCTTGGCGTAGTTGTTCACGCTGTTTCGGCCATACATATAGAAATTGAAATCGTGCGTGCCCGCGGCCTTGGGGAGAAGCTCGCCCTGCCGCTGCATGGACCCGCCCGCCTCGGACAGAACGCCTATATTGACGTTGATATACAGGAAATCTTTGAGCTCCTCATTTAGCCCGGTCATGACGACGCCCGCATAGTTCCTGCCCCCGCCGTAGAGCGCAATGCCGCCGTGGACGTACTGTTTGTCGTCCGAGTTCACGATGACGTCCTTGTAGGCCTCGTTCTTGGAGGAGACGTAGTCGAGCATGCCTTTGATGTCGAGCTTCAGCCATTCGGACAGTACCCCCGTGGGCGATTCGATGAGCGTGGAGGAATCCACGAGCCCGAGGTCTTTCCAATCGTAGAGCCGCACATCCCCCTCGAGGCGGAGAACGGAGGCAAACGACGTGCCGCCGGAGCGTTCCCATTCTTTCGTAAAGGTCCGCCACTGGTGTTCGGGAGCACCCTCGAAGAGGAACTCACCCGCGAAATTGCTCTCAATCCCCACCGTGAACAGGCCGCTCGTCTCCAAAACACTGTCTTTGAGCGTGAGGTCGGTCATCACATAGTGCTTGTAGAAGTAGGAATCTGGGTCATAGGAGAGGCCGTCGTAGCGGTTGGAAGCGCCGCTCTCTTTATATGCCTTGCCGCTCCGGTCGAGGAGAGCTGGCTCCTGTCCGTTGGCCTTGGAGGCGCGGATGGCCCTGTTGGCGCCCATTTTGAGGATGAACTCACGGCCCTGCGAGAGGATGCAACCGTCTATCTTTACGTCGATGTGGTCTTCGGCGGCGAGCTCGGCTCCCGAGAGGCTTTCCACGAAGTAGGCGTTGCCGTTCCTGTTGCCGCCATAGGCGCGGAC
>CANQJJ010000056.1 GCA_947624215.1 uncultured Clostridia bacterium | reverse complement strand
AAGAATCCGAGAAAGTAAGAGGTTTCGTAAATTTCTATCGTATAGAAGCCCTTTAAGACTAAGGGCATAGAAATTTACGAGCCGAATGTGCGTTTGCGCTTGAAGTACTTGTCCCGATTAAATGTTCCATCGGACAAGAAGCGCTTAACGCGCAAATTGGGTGCGAAAACCCGCGGGTTCCCGCAAAAAGCCGTAAGGATTTTTGTGGGAGCGGAATAGTGTGATTTTGGTTATTCGCAGTGATTTATAGCTGCGGCAAGCGCCGAGCGGACCGACCGAACGAAAGGGCGGCTACCATGTCCGAAACGCCTCTATGAGGGAGGACATCGCTCGGCTCGCAGCCGCACAAGCAAACATTAAGAACCCTCGCAAGTAAGATTGCGGCAAGCGCCGAGCGGACCGACCGAACGAACAGGCGGGTACCATGTCCGAAATACCTCTATGAGGGAGGACATCGCTCGGCTCGCAAATAAAGGAATGGATCCCCCTCGCAAGAGGGGGATGTTCTTAGTGGCGGTAAGCGCGTCATTCTGAGCCGGAATGGCGATACGAAGTCCAGCGCGGCTCTCCCCGAAGGATCCCGAAGTACGAAGTCCGACCCTCATACCGAGCCGTAGGCGAGCGTATCTTGAGCGAATCGGCACAATACTTCCACATCAGCCAATGCTGATGTTTTCATTACACTTGGCCGCTCAAGATTCTCTCCCTCGGCTCTGCCTCGGTCGGAATGAGGGGCGGGGCATGCAGTCCGCGGTGTGGGAAACGCAAAAGCCCCTTGCTGTCCCTGTAAGGGAAAGTGGCGCACTGTCCTTGTGCGCCGAAAGGGTTTCTCCTCCTCATCCGCCCCTTACGGGGCACCTTCCCCAAAAGGGAAGGCAAGGGTTCGCTCACACGGGCTTGGTCGTAGCAAGATTCTTCGCGGATGAGCAATTCGGTGAACTCATACCGTTTCGGCTCAGAATGACGCTCGGGTTGGGCCGCATCGTCATCCAAAACCCCTACTTCGCGCGGGGCGCTCGTGTCGATTTTAGTAGCACAAATAGAAGCCTCAATCGGTCAGGCCCGCCAAGGACCGCGGGCCAGCTCCCCTTACAGGGGCGCCAAGGGGACGCTCACACGGGCTTGGTCGTAGTAAGATTTCTCGCGGATGGGCAATTCGGTGAAACTCATACCGTTTCGGCTCAGAATGACGCTCGGGTTGGGCTTAGTCGGAATAACGCTTCGATTGGCGTTGGCGGGAGTCCTTTTGCGGGAGACAGAAAATGGGCATACCATGTCCGTGGATAAGGCTTCAAAAATGTCACGGCGAGGCTTCATAAAGGAAAATTTGGGAGGGACCGAAATGGACATCCAAGACAAAAACGCACGCGGGGCGGATGAAAAGGTACTCGTCACGCCCGAAGGCAAAACATGGATCGACACGGATACATACAGGGGCCGAAGCGGCATCGAGCGCGTCGTCGTCTCGCCCGGCGTGACGCAGATCTTCGATCATGCCTTTGCGTTTTGCCCCGACTTGAAGAGCGTGACGCTCCCCGAAAGCCTTGTCTCGCTCGACATCGGGGTGTTTGAGGGCTGTTCGCGCCTCGAGGAGATCGTCCTTCCCGAAGGCCTACACCAGATCGGCGGCATGCGGTTCGACGACACGGGCGCATTCGAGGGCTGCGTCTCCCTCAAGCGCATCTCGATCCCCGCGGGGACGAAGATCGGCTCGCATACCCTCCGCAGTTGCACGGCGCTCGAAGAGGTCATATTCGGCGACGGGCCGAAGGAGCTTCCCCACGCCGTCTTCGAGAGTTGCACCTCACTGAAAAGCATCGTCATCCCCGAGGGCGTGAAGGAGATCGCGAGAGAAGCCTTTTTAGGGTGCACTTCGCTCGAACATGTCGTCCTGCCCGAGAGCCTCACCGAGATCTACTCCGAGGCCTTTTCGGGGTGCACCTCGCTCGAGCACGTCGTCCTGCCCGAGAGCCTCACCTGGTTCGCCTCCGAGGTCTTTTCGGGATGCACTTCGCTCAAAAGCATCGTCATCCCCGAGGGCGTGGAGCGCATCCCCGATCGCGCTTTTTCGGGATGCATGGCACTCTGCGAAGTCACCATGTCCGAAAGCACGAAGTTCGGCGAGCAGTCCTTCGAAGACACCCCCCTGCAGGCGCGCATGCTCAAAAAGGTCGAGGAGCGGAGGGCGGCGTACCGCGCGATCAAGGAGCGGCCGAGGAGACGGCTTGCCCCGGAAGAGATCTACGCGCTCAAGACGGTGCTCATCGAGAACGACCTGCTCATCACGGCGCTCAAGTTTTCGCGCGGATACCGTGGGTTGGGCGGCAGCAACCCGTCCTCCGATTGGATCAGAGAGGTCGATGAACAGATCCCGCTCTCCGATCTTGCGGGGAAAGCGCCGTACACGCAATTCGGCTGGTATGTGCGCGCCGTCGTCGACGACATCGTCTATCTCACTTACGGGCTCGAAGAGGACGCCGCCATCCACAGTTTTGACGAGGACGGTTGTTATTGGCAGGGGCTTTCCGCCTACGACACCGAGGGTTCAACGTCCATCCGCGCCGTCTACGAACGCGTCGATCGATGATCGGCACACGGCCCGCGGGGTGGGACACAGACATCGTCCGTGGGTACCATGTCCGAGAATGATAGCAACGAAACAGCCCCTTAAAGGAAGTCCGACAAAAAGCTCCTCCTTGGGGAGGAGCTGTCACAAAGTGACTGAGGTGGGGATTACAAACTGTTCTTTCCGCTTTTTTTATAAGACCTTATAAGGTCAATCCATAAAATCCCCACCCCCCTACCCCCCTCCCCAAGGAGGGGGTAACGCTTTAATTGAGCTACCTCGGACATAGTACCACTTGCTGTCCCTGTAAGGGAAAGTGGCGCACTGTCCTTGTGCGCCGAAAGGGTTTCTGTTCGTTCACACGAGCTTGAGCGTAGCAAGATTCTTCGCGGATGAGCAGTTCGCTCTAATCCGTACTCTACTGGCTACTTCGCGCTACGCGCTCGTGTCGACCTTAGTAGCACAATCAGAAGCCTCGGTCGGGCAGAATGACGCTCGGGATAAGCCGCATCGTCAATCAAAACCCCTACTTCGCGCGGGGCGCTCGTGTCGATTTTAGTAGCACAAATAGAAGCCTCAATCGGTCAGTCCCGCAAAGGACCGCGGGCCAGCTCCCCTTACAGGGGCGCCAAGGGTTCGCTTATACGGGCTCCATCGTCATCCAACTCTTTTTCAAGGGCGACGAGGGAAGTCTAAATTTTCACAGAAAAAACAAAAATATAAGAAGAGACCGACACAAAGAAATTATAAAATCGGAACATTCCGATGTTGTCTGAAAGGAGCAAATATGAAGAAAATAGTTAAGGCAGGGGCGGTCCTGTGCGCCTCCTTCGTCGCACTCGCTCTCATCGCGGGTTGTAACACCCCGACAAAAAAGAATGGTACCATGTCTGAGGTACAGCCCTCCGTTTCCTATGTCGCAACCGAATCCGCCGTCTATAGCACCACCGCGGAAGTCGTCAAAAATGTCGCCGATTCCGTCGTCGAGATCGCAACGGAGTCCGTCACCACGCAGTTCGGCATGCAATACATCGTGTCGGGCGCGGGCAGCGGCGTCATCACGGGCAAGGCGGAGGATGCTTACTACATCGTCACCAACGACCACGTCATCGACGGCGCCAACGAGATCACCGTGCGGACGCGCGCGGGCAATGCGTTCGCGGCCACCCTCATCGCCACCGACGACTCCGCGGACATCGCCGTGCTCTCCATCCCCGCAGAGGAAGAGCTCACCCTCGCAATCTGGGGAGACAGCGACGACCTTTTGGCCGGGGAGACGGTCATCGCCATCGGCAACCCCTTGGGCAACCTCGGGGGCACGGTGACGCAGGGCATTCTCTCGGCCTTGGGCAGGACCATCACGGTGGGCGACTTCGACATGACGCTCTTGCAGACGGACGCCGCCATCAACCCTGGCAACTCGGGCGGAGGGCTCTTCAATATGCGCGGACAGCTCATCGGCATCGTCAACGCCAAGACGAGCAAGGAGGGCATCGAGGGGCTCTGCTTTGCCATTCCCGCCAACACCGCACGCGCTGCGTATACCTCCCTCCTCGGACATGGGTACCTCGAAGGACGTGCGACCCTGCATCTCACGCTTGCCGAGGGCACCCTCTCGGGCAGCATGGGGCTCGAATCGCAGACCGTCGTCTACGTCTCCGCTTTGGAAGACGGCGCCGACGAAAATTTCTGCCAATACGACAAGATCTCCAAGATCGGCGGCCGAGAGATCTCCTCCCTTCTCGACTACAACCGGGCCATGGCGGAGCTCACGCCGGGGCAGGAGGTAGAGATCGAGGTGTGCCGCGGGAGGGTCTCGCAGAGTCTGTTCGGCAGCAACATCTCCTTCGATACCACGCCCGTCTCCTTTACCGCCGTTGCCGCGCAATACGGCCTTTGAGCAATTTTGCGGGTACCATGTCCGAAAGCAGGCCACCTCATCCGCCCTGCGGGCACCTTCCCCAAAGGGGAAGGCAAGGGGGCGCTTAAACGAGCTTGGCCGCAGTGGTGGTAAGCATCTTGCTGTCCCTGTAAGGGAAAGTACCCCGAGGCCCTTGCGAGGGGGGAAAGGGTTTCTGTCCTACGGTTCTATGTGCGTAAAAACCCCTACTTCGCGCGGGGCGCTCGTGTCGATTTTAGTAGCACAAATAGAAACCTCAATCGGTCAGGCCCGCAAAGGACGCGGGCCAGCTCCCCTTACAGGGGCGCCAAGGGGGCGCTCACACGGGCCCCGTCGCCACCCCCCCTACCCCCCTCCCATGGAGGGGGCACGCGCGGGATGAGCTTCCACCCAACGGAGGGGTACGCGGCATGAGCTTCCGCATTGACATCGGGCGACAAAACAGTTCGGGCGGAAACCCACAAAGAAGAAAATTCCTCCCTGCGGGGCTTGACAACCGCCGCCGCCCGTGGTACAATAGAAAACAGAAAATCTGAAATGAGGTAAATTTATGATCGACTACGTTTTAAGAGGCATCCGCGCGGATGAACTCACCTTCAAGACCAATCCCATCAACATGCAGCCGGACATGAAGTTCGACATGAGCCCCCGCTTCTCCCGCACCATCCAGGCCGTTAAGGATAACCCCAAGATCAACATCGTCATCCTTGAATGCAGGATCGAGAGCAGCGAACAGCTCCCCCGCCCCTTCGACGTCATCGTGCGTCTGCGCGGCGTGTTCGAGGTCAACAACATGAACGACGCCGAGGACAGGCGCGTCTTTGCGCTCAATGCCACCGAGACGCTGTATCCCTATGTGCGGGCGGCCGTCTCCAACCTCACCTGCTGCGCCCTGCTCAACCCCGTCATGCTGCCCGTCATCTCTGGCGCGACCCTCTTCCCCGAAGACAGGAACACGGAGGCCTTTGAGACGCCCAAGGACGTCAACTGACCTCTTTTGTGGCACCCATGTCCGCGAACAGACCTCTTCTGAGGCGCTCATGAACGCGGACTAAGCCCTTGAAAAAAGGCGGGGTTGTTTGTTCCCCCACCTCGGTTGCGATGTGACAGCTCCTCCCCGCGGAGGGGCTTTTTGTTTGGAATGTGCTCTATGCGTTCGTGGCGGCAAGCATCTTGCTGTCCCTGTAAGGGAAAGTGGCGCACTGACCTTGTGCGCCGAAAGGGTTTCTCCTCCTCATCCGCCCTGCGGGCACCTTCCCCAGAAGGGAAGGCAAGGGGGGCGCTTGATCGGGCTTGGGCGTAGCAAGATTCTTCGCGGATGGGCAGTTCGCTCTAATCCATACTCTACTGGCTCAGAATGACGCTTCGATTGGGCTGCACTGTTAATCAAAACCCCTCAGGCCTGCAAAGGACGCGGGCCAGCTCCCCTTACAGGGGCGCCAAGGGGCGCTTGATTGGGCTTGGGCGCCAAGGGGCGCTTAATCGGGCCCTGTCGCCACCCCACCCCCCTACCCCCCTCCCATGGAGGGGGCACGCGCGGATTGGGCTTGAGTGTCAATCGCCCCCGGTCGCTCCTCAATACAGCAGTTGGGCGGTGTTGGGGAGGGTCAGAATGGGCGCGTTGTCGCCGCGGACGGTGAACTGCTCCTCATGGTACGTCCTGTGCGGGATCATGTAGACCCGCTTGCCTCGCCATGCACCCTCCGTCTCGGCCGTCAGATACCGGTTGCGCAGGATCTCCTCCATCACCCCGCGGTTGAGCTCCACGATGACGGCGTTGTATCCCGCCGCAAACCGCTCCGCGATCTCGGCACGGATGCGCATCGCCATGAAAATATCCGAATATACATACCCCTGCCGCGTGCAGTGCGGGCAGGGTTTGAGCATGACCGACGTCACCTCGTTGGCCGTCCGCTTGCGCGTGAAGAGCGTCACGCACAGCTCGCTCATGGGCAGCACCCTGCACTTGGCGCGGTCCTCCGAGAGCGCCTCCGTGAGCGCCTGCTCCACCGCCTGCCTGTGCTCCTCCTCGGCCATGTCGATGAAGTCCACCGCCACGATCCCGCCGATGTTCCTCAGCCGCACCTGCCGCGCGATCTCCTTGGCTGCGAGAAGGTTGGTCTCGTACACGGTACTCTCCAAATCGCTCTCACCCGTGTATTTTCCCGTGTTGACGTCGATGACCGTCATGGCCTCCGTGCGGTCGATGACGAGGTCGCCGCCCCCCGGCAATCCCACATGCGGGTCCGCGAGCGCGTAGATCTGCTCGGCCAGCCCATACTCCGTCAGCATGGTCCGCGCGCCCCTGTGCAGGATGACGTTCTTCTCCGAAAAATCGCTCCGCATGCGCACGAGCGCCAAGACCTTCTCATAGAGCTCCCTGTCGCCGACGTAGATCTTGCCCACGCCGCCCAAGGAATCCCGCATGACCTTGACGGGGAGGGAGTACTCACGGTAGACCGCCGTGCCGACGGGTGCGGAGACGGCCTGTTCGACGGCCGCGCGGTACATCCTTCTCAGATACTCTGACTCCGTTTTCAGATGCCGCTTGGTGGCCTCCGCCGCCGCCGTGCGCACGATGAAGCCTTCCCCCGCCGCCCGCAGCTTTTCGGCCTCCTTCAAGAGGTTTTCCCGCATGGCGGGATCGGTGAGCTTGCGCGAGATGCCCAAAAAGTCGGTGCGGGGCAGATAGATGAGATTCTTGCCCACGATGGAGAGGTCGCAGGTGACCTTGGCGCCCTTGTTCCCGCGGGGGAGCTTGACGATCTGCACGAGCACTTCGTCCCCCTCCTTCAAAGAGAGCCGCGGCACCTCCACCTGCCGCCCGTCGTAAACGGAAAAGACGGCCGCCCCCTCGTCGAGCGGGAGATAGCAATTCTTCTCCAGCCCGCAGGAGATAAAAGCCGCCTGCATGCCCGCGACGACATTCGCCACGCGCCCCTTGTAGATGTTGCCGATGGCAAGCGACGGGAGCGCATTCTCGGCCCCCACTTCGACGATCTTGCCGTCCTCCGCGTATGCGACGATCTGCATGCCGCAGAATTTATCGAAAAACCATTCTTTCTTCATTCGGATACCCCTCTTGGACCCTTACGGGGTTGGTACTTATGATTGTAGCACAAATTTGCCCTTTATGCAACCCTTTTCAACTTTTATGCAAGATTTTTCACGCATGCGATACTTTCCCGTATGCAATGCTTTTGCCTCATGCGATACTTTCCCGCGCCGCCCGCGGCCATCCGCACAGGCTGTTGTCCGTGCGCCTTTGCGGCCGTCATGACGGCCGTATGCCGAGGGATCCGGCGTCCCCGATGAGAGCGGAGAGCGGGAGTGCGTATGCCCCCCTCTCCAAGGCGGCGAGAAACTCCTCCTCGGCGATCTCCCCGGCAAACTCCCCCTCCTCGAAGACGAGCAAAGTGAGGTATCTGTCCTCCCTGAGAAAGCGGAGCGCTTCCCCTGCCGACATCTCCCCCGCCACGGCGACGCGCCGCTCCTCCACGCCCGCACGAAGACGCTTGGGCGAGAAGACGATGCGGCCGTAGTCTCCCCCGCCGAACGCCCCCGCCGCAAGCAGGACGGAGAAGATGAGCGCCGAGAACACGGGGACGGAAAAGCACGTCCAAACGAAGTATCCCAAAATGGCAAGGGAGACCGCAAAGGTCAATACCATGCCCGCGATACGGGCTCTCTTTTCACCGAGGGGGCGCAAAAAGAGGCGCACGATCCTGCCCCCGTCGAGGGGGTAGGCGGGCAATAGATTTACGAAGAAGAGGGAGAAGGAGACGGCCGCGGCGAGCTCGGTATAGGGGTAGCTCTCGGGGTACAGCCACCACAGTGCGACGAAGAAGAGGCCCGTGAGGAGGTTGCAGAGCGGGCCCGCGAGGAGCACATGCAGCTCCGCCCTTCTCCCGATGCCCGCAAGGTCCCCCGCGATGACGGCGCCGTAGGGCATCAGGATGACCCTGTCGAGGGTGTAGCCGTAGCGCTTAGCCACGAAGGCGTGCGCACATTCATGCTCGAGCGCGGCGAGCACGGCGGCGAGAAAGAGCAGGAAGGTGCCCGTAAACGCAGAGAGCGCGCCCACCGCAAAGAAGAGGGGGTGGACGCGAAACCTGCCCGCGGTCAGCTCCAAGCGAGCGTCCCGCCGTTTACGGTGTAGCAGTTCAGGATGCTGTCGTTCTCATAGAACATCACGCGCACTTCGCCCTCCCCGTCGGAGTAGGCAAGGGGGATATTGGTGCGCACGGTATCGCCCTCCGCGCCATAGACGTCGTCGAGCCCGCTGATGATGGTGGAGAAGGAATCGGAGTGACGGACGCGAACGGAGTACCCCATGTCCGCGTTCCCGCTCACGGATTCGATGGTCCCGGCGGCGGGGGAGTAGACGGAGCACTGTGCCGTGAAGGACATGACGCCCATTTCGGAGACGGCGATCTCGGCGTCCACGGTGTCGTTCACGACGGGAGAGAGAACGAAGTCGGCATAGGTGCGGGTGTCGGCGGTGGAGGTCTCCCCCTTGAAGAGGCCGCGCACGAAAGTATTGATGGCGCTCGTCTCCATGAAGAGATTGGTGAGGAAGATGGCGACGAGCAGGGCACAGACGGCGACGAACTCCCCGAAGAGGATGCGCTTTGCCGTGGAGGCGCGGGGCTTGAGGCTGCGTTCGATGGGAGTGGATTCGGCATAGGCGGGATCGCTTGCCACGCGGCCGTTGACCTCGTCGATGAGGCGGTCGGAGAGGTCCCGTTTCTTCTTGCGTTCTTTGCGGTTGACGGTCACCGTCTCGACGGGGATCTCCAACATTTCGGCGTAACTGAGTTCATCGTTCATAAGTCACCTCGGATGGATTTGTCCGCAGGGCTTCCCCTTCGGCAATCATACTGTATGCGGCCCGCCCGCCGCTTAGAAGAATTTTTATTTGTCGGATCTATGATTATTTCGTAAATTTATATCCTATGAAGGCGGTTCGGGGGGCGCAGAAGGGTCCCCGCAGTCGCGTCATCCTGAGCAGAAGCGGCCGTACGCAGTCTGACACGGCTGCCCCCGAAGGATCCCGAAGAACGAAGTCCGACTGCTTGATGAACAGACTATGCGTTCTATTACGTCACCCTGCCCGATTGAGGTTTCTATTTGTGCTACTAAAATCGACACGAGCGCCCCGCGCGAAGTAGCTGTGTCGAAGGGTCACCGCA
>CANQJJ010000055.1 GCA_947624215.1 uncultured Clostridia bacterium | reverse complement strand
CTTTCGGCGGTGACCGATTGAGGCTTCTATTTGTGCTACTAAAATCGACACGAGCGCGTAGCGCGAAGTAGGGGTTTTGATTAACGATGCAGCCCAACCCGAGCGTCATTCTGAGCCGTAACGGCTTGACTTTCAACGAACTGCCCATCCGCGAAGGAATCTTGCTACGACCAAGCCCGTGTGAGCGAACAAAGCATTTCTAATCACGTCACCCTGAGCCAAGTCGAAGGGTCACCGCATTATAAACAAGGTGATGCTTCGACTAACGCTCAGCATGACGTATTTATAGCGCTTGGTTTGTTTCCCAAACAGTCGGACTTCGTTCTTCGGGATCCTTCGGGGACAACCGTATCGGACTTCGTATCGTCATTTCGCCTCAGGATGACGCGCTTACCACAACGCGGACTTCGTTTGAGGGTACCATGTCCGCGACCAAGCCCAATCAAAGCGTTACCCCCTCCTTGGGGAGGGGGTAGGGGGGTGGGGGCTATGATCGCTCTTCCTTATAAAAAGCGGAAAGAGCGGTTGTATTCCCCACCTCAGTCACGCTCACGCGTGACAGCTCCTCCCCAAGGAGGAGCTTTTCGTCGGACTTCGTTCTTCGGGATCCTTCGGGGACAGCCGTATCGGACTTCGTATCGTCATTTCGCCTCAGGATGACGCGCTTACCACCACACGGACTCCGTTTGAGGGGATACACTCGGGCGGCAAGGGCGCCCGCCCTACTTCGCCTTTGGCTCGTGGCGCGCTTGGAATCACAAATAGAAGCCTCGCGCCCTCGGTATGACAGCGTAGCCCCGCCATGTGCCCCGCCACGAGCTGAGTTTTCATCGCGCTCTCCCTGCAAATATCCGTGCAAAAATCCTTGCAAAACGCGGGGAGGCGTGCTATAATGTTTGCAAAATAAACTTTCTTCGGCGGGGCTGGGTCTTTCGCCAAGGAGGGGGGGTATCATGAAAAAATTGGCTTGCATCGTGCTCTCCGCAGTGTTGCTCATGGGCACGCTCGCCCTGTTCGCGGGATGCGGGCAGGTAAAGGACGAGGCAAAACGGCAGGAGATCCTCGCCGCGTTCAACAAGGCCGAGCCCACCATGTTCAAGATGTCGGTGGATGTCTTCGAAGAAACTTCCAAAGAGCCCTCGGCCGCGGAAGAGTCGGATGACAAGACGGAGGAGACGGAGGAGGAAACTTATCGCGAATCGGCCTCGGGGCATGCGGACCTCACCGCCTATGAGGAGGGCGGGCTCGTCTACGGCGACATGTACACGGACGCCTCTGCGGACTCCGAGCGCACGTCCGACGGGACCACGGTGACGGACGCGGCGAGGACGTATGCGCTCTCCTTTGCGCGCGGCAACATCGCATATACCGCCGCGGGGGAATGGGAGACGCGGCGCGGCGTGGAAGAGGGCAACTTCGACGCCCTGCTCGAAAATTACCGCGAGACGGCCGACCCGCTCTCCTCCACGGGCATCTCGTCTCTATCCGATCTCGGAGTGGTCGGGGAAGTGGATACTGAGGAATACTTGGACCTCGCGACGCACTTTGAGGGCAAGGTCTTCAATTCGTTCGGCGGCTACCGCATCGAGTATGACTTCGTGGAGATATACCGCAAGATCGTGCAAAAATTGGAGAACGCCGCCCCCTACTATGCGGAAAACCCCGATATCACGGTCGCCGAGCTCTTTGAGGCGGCAGATCTGAAGGGCGCCGAGGACATCTACTTTCTCGCCTGGGGGAGCGGCCACGGCGATGAGCTTGCAAGCGACTGCTTCGGCTCCCCCGAAACTTTTGCCGAGACCATGAAGCGCGTGCGTGAACACACGGAGGAGGAGCTCGTCTCTAAGCTGTTTGCGATCGGGCTCGACGAGGACGACAGCTGCACGCTCACCTACAAAGTGACCGCGGAGCTCGACGGCAGCCTCGCCTTCAAAAACCTCTCCCTGACGCTGGGCTATACGGCGAACACGGACACGGACACGGCCAAGCTGTACTTCAAAAACGGGGTCTTCCTCTCCATGGAGGCGCTCCCGGAAAAGCCCGTCCTCCGCGCGCTCACGGGGCTCACCGCCGGGCTCTCCCGCCCCGTCCCCGCAACGTATGACCTCAACCTCTTCGGGTCGGAGCCCGTCACGCTGCAACCGTCCGCCGCGGGGGAGAAGGGGATCGCGGGCACGCTGACGGCATCGCTGTCCGTGCAGGAGGACGGAGCGGGCGTCTTCTCGCTCACCTTCACAAACGGAAACGGCGCCTCCCAAACGGAGACGTGGAAGGTAAACCTCCTCGCGGTCCATCCCAACGAGAGCGTGGAGCACACCTTTTTCACGGGCTACGCGGGCGGCTCCTACCTCGGGTCCACCGTGCGCGTCGAGGGGGGCTACGATACCTACCTTTTGCGCGGCGACGTCTTCTTCGAGACCATCCCCAAAGAGTGGACTACGGTCACGCTCTGAGGCATAGACCGCAGACATGGTATGGCCCTCGGCGGTGAAAACCATAAAAACAGCCGTGGAGCAAGCTAAAAAATTGCCACGGTTTCGGCTGCGGCCATGCCGCGGTGCAGGCCTTGAAAGGGCAGGGCGCCTCTTTGCGGGGCGCTTTTCTTTGACGGGTATTGCCGTTTCCTGCTGCCTTTTTCCGCCTTTGCCGCGGGCACGCATTTCCGCGCGGGATTTTTCACGCAGAAAGGGTTGCCGAACGCGGAGAAGTGTGCTATAATACTCTTGAAAATGCTACAAAAGGCCTATGCAAAGCTCAATCTCACGCTCGACGTCTTGGGGACCGCGGGCGGGTATCACATGCTCGACTCCCTCGCCGTGACGGTGGACCTCTCCGACGACGTGCATCTCTCGGCGCGGTCGGACGGCGTCTGCACGATCGTAACGCGGGGTGCGGAGATCCCCGCGGAGCGCAACAACGCCCTTCTCGCGGCGGAGAATTTTTGCAGGAGATTTCACACCCCGGGGGTGGACATCCTGCTCGAAAAGCACATCCCCGTCGGCGCGGGGCTCGGGGGCTCTTCGGCCGATCCCGCAGCGGTGATCGCGGGCATGGGTAGGCTCTTTTCCGTGGGAGACCCCGTCTCCCTCAAACAGCTCGCCGATGAACACGGGAGCGACACGGGCTATCTTCTGACGGGCGGGCTCGCGCGGCTCACGGGCAGGGGAGAGCGCATTTTGCCGCTCGCGTTTTGCAAGATGTATTTCGTCATCCTGCCCACGCTTCCCGTCTCCACGGGGGAATGTTTCGCGCTGTATGACCGTCTGGGGTGCCCTGCGGGGACACGGACGGGCTCGGCGGCGGCCCTCATTGCGGCGGGAGATCTTGCGGGGGCGGCGCAGTATTTCGGAAACGACCTCACGGCGGCGGCGTGCGAGCTGGCTCCCGTTGCGGAGGCGGAGGCGCGGCTTTCGGCATGCTCCCCCCTCGGCATGGGTATGACGGGCTCGGGCGGGGCGGTCTTCGGCCTGTTCGGGGATAGGGCCGCGGCAGAACGGGCAAAAAAGAAAATGGGCGATCCGCGCGCGATCGTTGCGGAGAGCGTCGAATATCAGAAGTAAGGAGAAAGAGATGGCAGAGGAACGTTTGACGGACGACCCCGTCGAAAGCAAAACGCCCGAGCTCTACGAGGTAGAGGGGGAGGCGTATGACGAAGACCTCGTGGGGCTGGCCCCGGGCAAGCTCGAGGAGGAATTGGAGCGGCGCAGGCTCATCGAGGCGCGGGCGCGTGCCGAGCGCGAGAAGGCGCTTGCGAAGGCGCATGCCCACATGGAGCAGGGGGACTTTGCGGGGGCGGCAGAAGCCTGCAAGGACCTTGCCGAGGAGGGCGACGAAGAGGCCGAGACGCTGTTCTGGCGGGCGAAGACGAAGGGGTATTCCGACCTCGAAAGCCTTTTGGACCGCCGCACCGCGAAGAAGTTTGCGGGGGCGGGAGAAGGCGCCCGCGAAGCCTTACTTGCGGACATGGGTATGGCCATTGACGCCGAGCTCACCGCATGCGGGCAGGAAGCGGCCCCTCTCCGCGAGAAGGTCTACGCGGGGATCGAGGGGAGGCGGGAGGCCTTCCGCAACAACAGGAACTACTATCTCATCCGCTTCGGCATCCTGTTCGGCGTCTTTTTGGTCCAGCTCATCGCCTGCATCGTGTGCGCCACTTTCATCGTGCGCACGCGGGGGGCCGTCGTTCCCGTGCTCACGGCCGTATTCGGCGTGCTCTCGGTGGCTGCGCTTGCGGTCATGCTCTTCTTTGCGCACAAGCTGTACGTAGCCCAAAAACTTGTCGGGGACAACGAGAAACTCAGTTCCACGGAGGACGGCGCGCGGCTTGCCACCCTCGAAGAGCGCATTGCTCTCCTCACCCTCGTGCGCGAAGGCGGGCAGGAGACCGAGGATTTTTCCGCCTACAACGACCTCGCCGAGCCCGACAGCGACGTTAGCCCCGAGGAGTGAGCGCCCAAGCCCGTGTGAGCGACCCCCTTGGCGCCCCTGTAAGGGGAGCTGTCTCGCGGCCCTTTGCGGGACTGAGGGGTTTTGATTAACGATGCGGCCCAATCGAAGCGTCATTCTGAGCCGCATGGGCATGAGTTTAAGCGAACTGCTCATCCGCGAAGGAATCTTACTTCGACCAAGCTGGTGTGAACGAATACTTTCATTGGTATAAGCGGAAACTCCGAGATTCCTCGGCTATGCCTCGGAATGACGTGCTTGTGCACTCGTGTGAGCGCCCAAGGCATTCCCAATCACGTCACCCTGAGCGTAAGTCGAAGGGTCACCTTAGTCTTAATAATAAGGTGATGTTTACTTCGCCTTTGGCTCGTGTCGCGCTTGGAATTACAAATAGAAGCCTCGCGCGGTCGACGGAGCTCAACATGACGTATTTAGAACACATGGTCTGTTTATCAAACAGTCGGACTTCGTACTTCGGGATCCTTCGGGGACAGCCGTGTTGGACTTCGTATCATCATTACGGCTCAGGATGACGCGCTTACCACGACACGGACTTCGTTTGATGGTACCATGTCTGCGACGGGGCCCAACCTGCGCGATACCCCCTCCTTGGGGAGGGGGGTAGGGGGGTGGGGACTATTTTGCTCAGCCTCATAAAAAAAGGCAGTGACAGGGGGTTACTGATTGGCCTTATTCTACTCTATGGCCTTATAAAAGCGGAAGGAACAGTTGTATCCCCACCTCAGTCACTACGTGACAGCTCCTCCCCAAGGAGGAGCTTTTGTCGGACTTCGTTTGAGGGGATACACTCAGCCCCTTATGGGGCTTCGGTATGACACGCGCGCCCGAGCCCGTGTGAGCGTCCCTCATTCCGAACCCCGTAAGGGGTGAGTGGATCTTGAGCGATCAAGTGCAATGAAAACATCAGCATTGGCTTCATGCATGCAGGCGCGGCGGAAAAAGTTGGAAACAATTTTGCGCAAAGGTCTTGTTTTGCGCACGGTTTTGTCGTATAATAGGCTCAGGGAAATCAGACAGGCGGGGGGATCCGCCGATAAGGAGGGAACTCTATGCAACTCATCCACACGAGCGAAGGCAAAAAACTCTACCGCGACGGCAATAAGCTCATCAAGTCCTTCGACGCAACATATTCCAAGGCGGGCATTCTCAACGAGGCGCTCAACCAGGCGCGCGTCGAGGAGACCTCGCTCAACATCCCCAAGGTCTTGGGCGTCTCCGTCATCGACGGCGAGTGGTCGCTCATCTGGGAGTTCATCGAGGGCGAAACGCTCGAGGAGCTCATGCAAAAGCACCCCGAGAAGACGGACGAATACCTCGAATTCTTCGTCGATTTGCAGATCCGCATGAGCAAGGAGAAGGTCCCGCTGCTCGGCCACCTCAGGGATAAGATGCACGCCAAGATCTCGGCGAGCTCCTTCCCCGCCACCGTGCGCTACGATCTGCACGTCCGCCTCGACGGCCTGCCCCGCCACAAGAAGCTCTGCCACGGGGATTTCCAGCCGAGCAACGTCATCATCGCCAAGGATGGCACGCCCTACATCATCGACTGGTCGCATGCAACGCAGGGCAACGGTTCCGCCGACGCCGCCCGCACTTACCTCATCATGAAATTGCAGGGCAGAGACGAGCTCGCCGAGAAATACCTCAAACTCTTCTGCCTCAAAACGGATACGGCCTTGCAATACGTCCAGCGCATCCTGCCCATCGTGGCCGCGTCGCAGTCGGTGAAGAAGAAGCCCGAGGAGCAGGAATTCCTCGCCAAGTGGGTGAACGTCGTCGATTGGCAATGACATTGAGGTGAAGGCACCCCGCCGCGCGGGGTGTTTTTCTTGACAAAAATTTTTCCTGCGGGTACAATAGAGACATGGACGTCTATTTGGACTATGCGGCAACGTCGCCGCTGCGGGCCGAGGTGCTCGAAGCGATGCTGCCCGCACTCAACGAAACTTTCGGCAACCCCGATTCCCTGCACGGCTACGGACGGCGGGCGGCGGCCCTCGTCACGGGTGCGCGCGACAAAGTGGCCGGCCTTCTCGGGGTGCGGCCCTCCGAGGTCTACTTCACCGCGGGCGGTACGGAGGCAGACAATTGGGCGGTGCGCTGTTTGGGGGAAGGGGGCGTCGTGGCCTCCTCCGTAGAGCATGCGGCCGTGCTCTCCGCCTGTGCCCTCCGCGGGGGGAAGACGTGCGATGTCGGACATGGTGGCCTCGTCGACATGACATCATTGGAGCATACCATGTCCGAAAGTGACGGTCTACTTGCGGTCATGGGTGTCAACAACGAGGTCGGTTGTATCCAGCCGATCGCGGAGCTTGCGGAGTTTGCGCACGCGCGCGGGGCCTACCTCTTTGCAGACTGCGTGCAGGCGGCCTGTTCCCAAGATCTTGCAAAGATCCTGCGGCATGCCGACGCCATTTCGCTTTCGGCGCACAAGCTCGGGGGACCCAAGGGAACGGGGGCGCTCATCGTCAAGAAGGGAGTGCCCATGCGTCCGCTGATCGCGGGCGGCGAGCAGGAACGGGGCATGCGCGGCGGCACGTCCAACGTGGCGGGCATCGTCGGGTTTGCGGAGGCGCTCGGGCTAGCAGTCGCCGAAAGGGAGGAATTTTGCAGGCACACGGGCAAGCTCCGCGCGCTCTTCGAGGGCCGTATTTTGGCGGAGCTCGGCGGCGGGGCCACGGCAGACGGCGAAAACCGTGCCCCCAACATCTCCCACCTCACCTTTGCAAAGGGCGGGCCGCACCTTCTGAACCTTCTCGACCTGAAGGGCGTCGCGGCCTCGGGCGGAGCGGCCTGTTCCGCACACGACCCCAAGCCCTCGCACGTTCTCATCGCGATGGGCAGGAGCCCCGGGGAGGCCGCAAAGGGCGTCCGCTTCTCCTTCGGGAGGGAGACGACGGAGGAGGAAGTGCGCTTCGCGGCGGATGCCGTCGTGGCCTGTCTGAGATAAAAGAGGCATACCATGTCTGAAAGAGCATGAAAGAAACGGAGCCATGACGGCTCCGTTTTTCCGATATAAAGATCTTATTGAAGGACGTTTTTGAGCAGGTGATCGGTGAGCTGTTTGGCGTAGCGCTTGTGGGCTGCACCGTCGGGATGGCCGTTGGCGCCGCCGTCGTTCTTCTGGAAGATGTCGAGGTAGACGATCTTCTCGTCATCTTTGCTTATTTTTCTGACGGAGGACTTGACGGAGAGCTCGATGGAGCCGTTCTTGCCCATCATCCCATAGATGCAGACGATGTACGCGTTGGGGTAGATCTCGCGCAGGTGGGTGAGGAAGGCGGTGTAATCGGCGGTGAATTGGGAGCCGTAGTCGTTGTGCGCGTCGAGATAGCTCCCGTCGTTGGTGCCGAGGTTCAGAACGACGATCTCCGTGTCTTCGTCGTAGGGGTAGGGCGTCTTGTTGCGGAGGGAGTAATATTGGTGCAGCTCCGCCATGTTGGTATTGGCGCCCCAGATGTCCGCCTTGACGCAGATGCCGCTGAGGGCCACGACGGAGAAGTCCGCGTCGAGCGCTTCGGCGGTGAGGTAGGCGTAGGAGGCACAGGCGTCGGAGTTCTCAACCGACCAACTCCCGCCCTGCACGAGGTTGCCGTAGCCCGCAGTGATGGAGTCGCCGATGAATTCCATCTTGGGCCCGCCGGGTTTTTGCGAGCGGAGGAAGGTGGGCGCGTCGAGCGCGTTGAGGGAATAGGAGCCGCGGTCCACCTCGGAGGACTTCAAGACGCGCACGGTGTGGATGCCCTCCCCGAGCCCTTCCGCGAGCGGGAAAGCGGTGGCGGTGGTCATGCGCACGCGGTCAGACTTGGTGCTGCCGTCCACGTAGATGCAGACGAAGACGTCCTCCGATACGGTGACGTTTGCCGTCAGTTTGTCGCCGAGGAAACTCACCTCGAAGCCCGTGACGGGGTTGTCGAAGTGCACCGCGCCCTCTTCTTTGTAGGTGCGGCCGTAGAGGTTGACGGCGTCCGTCGAAAAAGCTGCGATCTGCTCGGGCGTGGCCTTGCCGAAGACGCAGATCTCTGCGGTGGCGGTGGCGTCCTTGTAAGTGGCGGAGATGGTGGTCTTGCCGTGGCCTGCGGCGGTGACTTTCCCCGTCTCGTCTACGGTCGCCACGGAGGGGTCTGAGACAGTAAACGTGGGTACCATGTCCGTGGTCTCCCCATCACAGAGCACTTTTGCGGTGAGGGTCGCGCTGCCGAGGGAGGGGTCGCCGGGGACGAGGGAGAGGGCGGAGGAGGAGAGGGTGACGGCGTAGGCGGCGTCGTCTACGGGGGGAGGGGGATCGGCGGTGGGTGCACAGGCCGCGGCGGCAAAGGCAAAGAGCAGGCCCAGCGCTGCGGTTGCGAGCTTGGATGCGTGTTTCATGGGGTACTCCTTATCATATAGTACATCCATTATACTTGAAAATTTCAGGGCTGTCAAGTATTCCCAAATAAATTAAATAGATTTATCATAAACTTACCCCCCTTAATGCGCCCAAGCCCAACCCGAGCGTCATTCTGCCCGACCGAGCCCAACCCGAGCGTCATTCTGCCCGACCGAGGCTTCTGATTGTGCTACTAAGGTCGACACGAGCGCGTAGCGCGAAGTAGCCGCAATGGTATGGTTTTCAATGAACTGCCCATCCGCGAAGGAATCTTACTACGCCCAAGCTCGTGTGAGCGAATAAGCCATTCCAAATAACGTCATGTTGAGCCCCGTCGACCGCGCGAGGCTTCTATTGGTATTCCAAGCGCGACACGAGCCAAAGGCGAAGTAAACATCACCTTGTTTTTAAGACTGTGGTGACCCTTCAACTACGTTCAGGGTGACGTAATAGAACGCATAATCTGTTCATCAAACAGTCGGACTGTGTTCTTCGGGATCCTTCGGGGACAGCCGCGTTGGACTCCGTTCTATCATTCCGCCTCAGGATGACGCGCTTACCACCACCGCCCTCCTTGGCGCCCCTGTAAGGGGAGCTCCGCCGATGCCTTTTCGGCGGTGAGGGGTTTTAAGCACACCCAAGCCCAATCAAAGCGTTACCCCCCTCCTTGGGGAGGGGGGTAGGGGGGTGGGGACTATGATCGCTCTTCCCTATAAAACTCAATCGGTTTTTCTTATAAAAAGCGGAATGAACAGTTATATTCCCCACCTCAGTCACGCTCATGCGTGACAGCTCCTCCCCAAGGAGGAGCTTTTTGTCGGACTTCGTATGAGCGCCCCTTGCCTTCCCTTCTGGGGAAGGTGCCCCGTAAGGGGCGGATGAGGAGGAGAAACCCTTTCGGCGCACAAGGACAGTGCGCCACTTTCCCTTACAGGGACAGCAAGAGGGGCGCGCGCTTACCACCACGATAATGCGGTGACCCTTCGACACAGCTACTTCGCGCGGGGCGCTCGTGTCGATTTTAGTAGCACAAATAGAAACCTCAATC
>CANQJJ010000054.1 GCA_947624215.1 uncultured Clostridia bacterium | reverse complement strand
AGCGGAAGCGGATTCGGCCTCAACGTCACTAAAAATCAGTAAAACAGGGCAAAATTTGGCAAGATAAAGCAAAAAAGCGAAGCAAAACCGTTATTTTGATGAAAATCGAAATAGCGGTTTTTTATTGCACTCAGTATTCGCAAGGTGCGTGGGATGTGATGGCCCCCTTGCTGTCCCTGTAAGAGAAAGTGGCGCACTGTCCCTGTGCGCCGAAAGGGTTCGATGCCGACCAAGCGTTCTAATCACGTCATGTTGAGCTCTGTCGAAACATCACCGCATTATCGTTGTGGTAAGCGCGTCATCCTGAGCCGAAATGACAATACGAAGTCCGACGCGGCTGTCCCCGAAGGATCCCGAAGAACGAAGTCCGACTATCGCTTACACAACACTTGGTCGTAGTAAGATTCTTCGCGGATGAGCAGTTCGTTGAAACTCAAACCGTTGCGGCTACTTCGCGCTACGCGCTCGTGTCGACCTTAGTAGCACAATCAGAAGCCTCGGTCGGGCAGAATGACGCTCGGGTTGGGCTTGGTTGCGGTGGTGGTAAGCTGTCATACCGAGCGTAGCGAGTGTATCCCCTCAAACGAAGTCCGATGTTCGTTGAAAATCGTGCTTTGTCGTAGCAAGATTGGCCTCCCTCGGGCGGGCGGCATAAACGGCGGGCGGGCGTCATACCATATCCGTATGGAACAATACCGTCTTCCCGTCGGGGAAGTCTTAAAAAATATCGGGAGCACGGGCGCGGGGCTCTCCTCACGCGAGGCGGCCGCACGGCTTGCCATGGCGGGCAGAAACGTCATCCGCACGGGCAAGAAGCGCAGCAAACTCAGGCTGTTCTTCGCACAGTTCAAAGACCTCATGACGCTCATCCTCATCGCGGCGGCAGTGCTCTCGGGGGTGCTCGCCTTTTTGACGCGGGATACCGCCGAGCTCGTGGATACCTGCATCCTGCTCCTCATCATCGTGCTCAACGCCGTCGTCGGCTTCTTGCAGGAATACCGTGCCGACAGTGCGCTTGAAAAACTGAAAAAACTCTCGGCGAGCGAGGCCAAGGCCGTGCGGGACGGCAAGGTGGTCGTCATCGACGCGGAGGAGATCGTCACGGGCGACGTTATCGAGCTCAGCGAGGGGGACCGCATCCCCGCGGACGCGCGCGTGCTCTCCTCGGAGGATTTCCGCTGCGATGAGTCGGCGCTCACGGGAGAATCGGTGCCCGTCAAAAAGTACGATTGCACGGTGCAAAAATCTGCCCTCTCGGAGCGGCGTAACACCGTCTTCTCCTCCACCTATTGCGTCAAGGGCGGGGCACGGTGCGTCGTCACGGCGACGGGCATGCAGACGGAGATGGGGAGGATCGCCTCGCTTTTGAAGACGCGGGAGGAGCCTTCTCCCCTCGATAAGACCATTGCCCGCCTCGGCAAGATCATCACCGCGTCCGTGCTCGCCGTCGCGTGCGTGCTCTTCGTGGGCGGCCTGCTCGCGGGGAGAAACAGTCTGCTCGAAAACCTCATGAGCGCCGTTGCCGTCGCCGTCGCGGCCATCCCCGAGGGCATGGGTGCCGTCGTCACCGTCATCCTCGCGATGGGGGTACAGCGCATGGCCAAGAGCCGTGCCGTCATGCGCAAGCTCTCTGCCGTCGAGGCGCTGGGCAGTTGCAGCGTCATCTGCTCGGATAAGACGGGCACCCTCACCAAGAACCGCATGACGGTGGAGGAGGTCCGCTTTGAGGACCGCGCGGAGTTTTTGCGCTGTATACGGGCCTGCCACACCGTCAAGGGCAGCGCGGGCAGTTACATCGGCGACCCCACAGAAGTTGCCCTGCTCGAATATGCAGACAGGCAGGGTGAGACGTTTTTCCCCACCCATGTCGGGGGTATCCCCTTCACTTCCGAGAGAAAGATGATGAGCGTCACGCTCTCGCTCGGCGGGTGGAGACGGCTC
Source organism: uncultured Clostridia bacterium (assembly GCA_947624215.1). Taxonomy (GTDB): domain Bacteria; phylum Bacillota; class Clostridia; order Christensenellales; family Borkfalkiaceae; genus Gallimonas. The sequence continues at coordinate 8,477 of CANQJJ010000054.1, read as the reverse complement.
TACGCCAAGGGTGCGGTGGAGGTCATCCTGCAAAAATGCACGGCCGTGCGGACTTCGTCGGGCGACCGCCCCATGACGGAGGCGGACAGGCGGGGCATCCTCAGGGAGACGGCCTCGCTCGCAAACCGTGCCATGCGCGTCCTTGCACTCGCGTGCGGGGATGGGGATCGGGAGGAAGCTCTCGTCTATTTGGGGCTCGCGGCCATGCTCGATCCGCCCAAGGAAGGGGTCACGGAAGCCGTGGCGGCATGCAAGGGCGCGGGGGTAAAGACGGTCATGATCACAGGCGACAGCCCCGAAACTGCCTATGCGATCGCCTCCCGCCTCGGCATTGCCGAAAGCCGCAGCGAAGTGGTCACGGGAGAGGAGATCGAAGACATGGGTGCCTCGGATTTCGCCGCCCGTGCCAATTCCTACTCCGTCTTTGCCCGTGTTTCCCCGGGGCATAAGTCCGCGATCGTGCGCGCGTTGAAGGCCAAGGGTGAGGTCGTCGCGATGACGGGGGACGGCGTAAACGATGCTCCCGCGCTCAAAGCGGCCGACATCGGCGTCGCGATGGGCTCGGGGACGGATGTCACCAAGAATGCCGCGGACATTGTGCTCGCCGACGATGATTTCTCCACGATGGTACGGGCGGTGGAGGAGGGCAGGAACGTCTTCTTCAACGTCAAGAAGACCATCTCCTTTTTCCTCGCCACCAACCTCGCCGAGGTCCTGTGCGTGCTCGTCGTCTCGCTGTTTCTCTGGCAATACGACTTTCTCACTTCCACCCAGCTGCTCTTCGTCAACCTCATCACCGATTCCCTGCCCGTGCTCGCGCTCGGCGTCGAACGGACGGAGGGGAGCATGCTGCGGCCGCCCACGCACGACAGGGAGATCTATTCGGCCGGGGCGCTTTGCAGGATCGCAGTCTTCGGCGTCTTGCAGACGGCGATCGTCGTCGGCGTCTTTGTGGGGACTTTGCGCCTCCGCGGGGAGGATGCGGCGCGCACGATGGCCTTCGTCACGCTCTCGCTTTTGGAGCTCTTCTATGCCTTCAACGTGCGAAAGGAGGATACCATGTCCAAGGTGGGGGACTTCTTTTCCAACAAGACCCTGCTCTTCACGGTGGCCGTCGGGGTGCTCCTTACGGTGCTTCTCGTCGTCACGCCGCTGAGATCGCTCTTCGACCTTGCCGCGCTCACCCCTCTCGAATGGCTGACCGCCGCGGCCCTCTCCCTTGCCATCGTCCCCCTCGGCGAGCTGTATAAGGGCGCCGCGCTTGCCGTAAAACATGCCAAAGCGCCCCTCCGCCGCCGCACCGTCCATCCCTGACAATGCCGCAAAAGCGGGGGAAACTTCTTCAAAAGACTTGCAAACCGCGAAGATTTTTGCTACAATGGAGATAGCGTTCGGGAAAATTTCGCGGGAGGAAGACCCATGGCATACGATTTGCAGATTTTTACGGAGAACATCGAGCCCGAGGCGACGCATCTCGTCTATGAGCTCGCCGCGCAGGCCCCCTTTGCGGGGTCGAAGATCAGGATCATGCCCGACGTGCACTACGGAACGGGGTGCGTCGTGGGGTTCACGGCAACGTTGGGCGACAAGATCATCCCCAATGTTCTCGGCGTGGACCTCGGTTGCGGCATGCTCACGGCCGAGCTCGGGAAGGCGGATATCGACCTCGCCGCGCTCGACGCATTTATCAAGAGCCACATTCCAAGTGGCACCCATGTCCGAAAGGAAGTGCTCGCGGAGGACCTCATCAAGGGGCTTTTTTGCTACGGCGAGCTCCGCGATCTGCCGCGGCTCTACGGTTCATTGGGCACGCTCGGCGGGGGCAACCATTTCATCGAGGCAGACAGAGACGCGGAGGGGAACGCCTATCTCGTCGTCCACAGCGGCTCGCGCAATTTGGGTCTGCAAGTCGCAAAGATCTACCAAAAGCTCGCCGTGTCGCGCTGCAAAGGGGCGGCCGAGGAGGAGCGGGCGCGCGTCATCGAGAGCCTGAAAGAGGACCCCGCGCGCATTCCCGACGCCATCGCCGCAGTCAATAAAAAATATGCCCACCGCACCAAGCTGCCCGCGGAGGTGTGCTATCTCGACGGCGCCGATATGCAGGCCTATCTGCACGATCTGCGCATCTGCCAGCAGTTCGCCGTGTTGAGCCGCAAAAAGATGATGGAGGAGATGGTGCGCTTCCTCGGCGTGCGCAAGTATACCACCTTCGAGAGCGTGCACAACTACCTCGGCGACGACAATATCCTGCGCAAAGGGGCGATCTCGGCCCATGCGGGGGAGCGGGTCATCATCCCCATGAACATGCGCGACGGGTGCCTCATCGCCGTCGGCAAGGGGAATGAGGAGTGGAACTGTTCGGCTCCGCACGGCGCGGGGCGGGCGCTCAGGCGCAGTGAGGTCAAGGAACTCTTCACCGTCGAGGAATTCGAGGCGGAGATGCAGGGCGTCTACTCGACGACGGTGAGCGCCTCCACGCTCGACGAGAGCCCCATGGCGTATAAGCCCATTCAGGAGATCGTGGACCGCATCGGCCCCACGGTGGAGATCGAGCGCATCATAAAACCCGTCTATAATTTCAAGGCGGGGAATGCGGAGTGAACAAAAAAACAGTTCGGATGAAAAAACGGAGGAACCCTTAAAAAGCAGTTCAGACAAAAAACGCGCCTACCATGTCTGCGGTCGGCGCGTTGATTTTTAAGAATGTGACCTTGGTAAGTGCGTCACCTTCTTGCTGTCCCTGTAAGGGAAAGTGGCGCACTGCCCTTGTGCGCCGAAAGGGTTTTGGCCTCATCCGCCCCTTATGGGGCACCTTCCCCAAGTGGGAAGGCAAGAGGCGCTCAAACGAAGTTCAGCCTCGCCTCCCCCCTTATACCTGAGGGGGGAGGATGTCGCGTCAGCGACAGGTAGGGGGTGTAATTCCCAAAACCCCTCTGTCACGCAAAAGCGGCGTGACATCTCCCCTTACAGGGGCGACAAGGGCCCTTCTGCAATGGCTGCCCGATCAGAAATTCGAGCCGTTCCAGCCCCAATCGGAGAGGCCGTGGTAGGTCACGTAGACGGCACTCCCCGGAATGCCCAGCTCCTCCGAGAGGATGCGGCAGATCTCGCCCGTCATGCGCTCGTAGTCGGAGGAGGAGGCGCTCCCGAACAGGCTCACCTCCACATAGGCGCCCTTCTCCAATTTGTTCCCGCCCAGCCAGAGGTCATAGTTTTCCTGTATGCCCACCATGAGGTAGGTCTCGCCCTTATGCAGGCAGGAGACGGCGCGGCCGAGCTTTTTTTTGACGGCCTCCTTCTTTGAGGGATCTGCGGAAACAGTCAGTTTGCAATCGATGAACGGCATGTGAAATTCTCCTTTTACCTTTTTATTTGATTCGCCCGCACGGTCTCTTTTGCCCGTGCGGGCTCTTTGGACCGTGCGTTTTTTGGCTCGTGCGGTTTTTGCCGCCGCCCTTCTTATTCGACGGACAGGATCTGCGCGATCTTTGCGATGAGCTCGTCTTTGCCGCTCCCCGTGAGGCCCGAGACGGCGAGCACGTTGTCCGTGCCCAGCCCGTAGCCCGCGGCCACGGCGCGCACCCGCTCCTTTGCCTTCATGCGCGAGAGCTTGTCGCTCTTGGTCGCGATGACCGAGAAGGGGATGATGTGGTAGTTGAGAAAGGTGACCATCTGCAAGTCGTCTTCGGAGGGGTCGCGGCGGATGTCGGAGAGCAGAAAGACGTGCGCGATGTCCTGTTTATTCGCAAAAAAGGCGTCTAAAATACGTCCCCACTTGGCCTTTTCCTCCTTGGAGACGGCCGCATAGCCATAGCCGGGGAGGTCGGCGAGCAGGAAGGCGCCGAAGTCGAAATAGTTGACGAGGCGGGTCCGTCCGGGGGCGGAGCTCGTCTTGGCGAGATTTTTCTGCCCCGCGAGCAGATTGATGAGCGTGCTCTTGCCCGCGTTGGAACGGCCGCACACGGCGATCATGGGCTTTTGCGGGCGGAGGAATTGGTCTTCCCGTGCCGCCGAGGTGATGAATTTTGCTCCCGTGATGCGCATGTCAGATCCCCCTCACGGCCGCCGAAAAGACTTCATTGACCTCGTTTACGCAGATGAAATGCAGCGAGGAGCGCACCTCGTCGGGGATGTCCTCCACATCCTTCTTGTTCTCGGCGGGGATGATGACGTCGTGGATGCCGATGCGGGAGGCCGCGAGCGCCTTCTCTTTGAGCCCGCCGATGGGCAATACTTTGCCGCGCAGGGTGATCTCACCCGTCATGGCGACGTCGTGCCGCACGGGTTTGCCCGTAAAGGCGGAGAGAATGGCCGTCGCCATCGTGATGCCCGCAGAGGGCCCGTCTTTGGGCGTGGCGCCCTCGGGGACGTGGATGTGCACGTCCTTCTTCTCGAAGTCCTCCCCGTCGATGCCGTAGCGTTCGGCATGGGCGCGGATGTAGGTGATGGCGGCGCGCGCGGATTCCTTCATGACGTCGCCGAGCTTTCCCGTGAGCAGGATGTCGCCCTTGCCGTGCATGGCCGAGACCTCGATGGTGAGCGTGGTCCCGCCGACGGCAGTCCATGCAAGCCCTGTGGCCATGCCCACTTCGTCCGTCTCGCGCATGCCTTCGCCCGTGAACCGCTTGGCCCCGAGAAATTTTTCGAGATTAGATTTGTTTACGGTCAGCTTTTCCGCCTCTTTCTTGGCGATACAGACGGCCGCCTTTCTGCAAACGGTGCCGATCGTGCGCTCGAGGGTGCGGACGCCCGCCTCCATCGTGTAGCCGTCGATGATGTCGGAAAGCGCCCCGTCGGTGATGTGCAGCTGTCCGTCGGTGAGGCCGTTTTCCGCACGCTTTTTGGGGATGAGATATCTGCGCGCGATCTGCTCCTTCTCCTGAGGGGTATATCCCGTCAGCTCGATGATCTCCATGCGGTCGCGGAGGGGCATGGGGATGGTGTCGAGGGTGTTGGCCGTCGCAATGAACATGACCTTAGAGAGGTCGTATTCCACTTCGAGGTATCTGTCGCGGAAGGTGGAATTCTGCTCGGGGTCCAAAACTTCGAGGAGGGCGTCGGCAGGGTCGCCGCGCATGTCCTGCGAGATCTTGTCCACCTCGTCGAGGAGGAAGACGGGATTGACGGAGCCCGCGTTTTTCATCTCATAGAGGATACGGCCGGGCATGGCGCCGATGTAGGTGCGGCGGTGGCCGCGGATCTCGGCCTCATCTTTGAGCCCGCCGAGGCTCATGCGCACGAATTTTCTGCCCAAAGAGCGGGCGATGGACTTCGCAATGCTCGTTTTTCCCACCCCGGGAGGCCCCACGAGGCAGAGGATGGGAGCTTTGAGCGTGCCCGTGAGTTTGAGAACGGCGAGGTATTCCACCACGCGCTCCTTGATCTTGTCCAGCCCGTAGTGGTCCTTTTCGAGGATCTTTTCCACCTCGGAAAGAGACTCCGTGTCCTCCGTCTGTTCGTTCCACGGGAGGTCCAAGAGCCAGTCGGCATAGTTGCGGAGCACGGTGTATTCGGGGGAAGAGGGGGGCATCTTGTCCATGCGGGCAAGCTCGGCAAGCGCCTTTTCCTCCACCTTTTGGGGAAGTTTCTTTTCGAGGATGCGCGCCCGCAGTTTCTCGTTCTCCTCGACGTCGTCGCCGAGTTCGGTGTGGATGACGCGCAGCTGTTCGCGCAGGAAATACTCCTTCTGCGCCTTGTCGATATTCTTTCTGACGTCCGTTGCGATCTTGCGTTCGAGGCGGAAGATCTCGAGCTCGGAGACGAGCTGTTCTTCGAGGCGCATGAGGCGGGCGATGACGTCGTTCGTCTCGAGGATGAGCTGTTTTGCGGGGTCCTTGATGCGCAAAAGATTGGTGGAGACGTTGATGTATTCGTCGATGTCCGCAATGCCTGCGAGGGCGGCTTCGAGCTCCTTGGAGAGTTTGTTGTCGGTGATGAGCACCTCCTCCATGAGCGCCTTCACGGTGCGGAAGTGCGCCTCCTCGAGCGTGGCGTCCCCGTGAACGGGAGGGACCTCGTCGGTCACGGCATAGAGGTAGCCGTTTTCCAGCTTGAAATCGCGGGCACGGGCACGGTAAAGCCCGTCTACGAGCACGCGGACGCGGTCTCCCGGCATGCGCGTCTTCTGGCGGATGAGGGCAACGGTCCCGACGGCGGCGAGGTCTTCGGCGGCGGGGAGCTCCTTGTCCACGTTCTGGCGGGTGATGAAGACATACGATTCGTTGAACATGGCGCGCTCGACGGCGGCAAGAGAGAGCCCCCGTCCGATGTCGAACGTGACCGACGTATTGGGGAAAATGACCTGCGTCCGCATGGGGATGACAGATAGGATCTTCGTGCGTCCGTTCATAAAAACTCCTTTGGCCGCGGGGGGCCTTGCAAACATGGGACTTTTGGGGCTTTTGTAGCGCCCGCGGGGGCCCGTACAGGCCCTATGCTACTATATTATATCACACAAAAGCCGCGCTTTCAAACACTTTGGGGAAAATTTCCGCAGCCGCCTGTGCCTCCTGCCCCGCGGGAAGAAGCTGCGGAGACGGCGTGAACAGGGCGAGCTTTCCCCCGCATGCCGCAAGGGCCGTGACGGGAGACTCCGCACGGAACACGGGAACGGGCTCTGCCGCCGCAAAGAGGGGGATGCGCATGACCGAGAGGGAGGAATAGGGGCGGAATTCGTCTGCGGCGAGATAGTATAGATCCTGCCCGATGACGGTAAACGAGGCACCCATGTCTGAGGTGAGCACGCTGAAAACCCCTGCGAGGATGTCGTAGCGCACGATGCCCTCCGCCGTGGAGAAGAAGAGATAGGCCTCTCCTTCGCGGATGACGGGCGTAAGCGGGCCCGCCATGACAGGGGCGCCGCGGAATGAAAGTTTGGTACGGGTGCCGTTTGCCCCGACGCGTTCGAGCCCGTTTTCTCCCGTGCACCAGAGGCTGCCGCCCGCAAAGGCGAGTTCCGTGCAACTTCCGGGGGAAAAGTCCTCGTCCCGCGCGCCGTCATAGAGCCCGCGCCGCCTGATGCTGCCGAAATCGCGGGGGATGTAGTAGAGGGAAATGCCGTCGCTCGCGAGGGCGACCCCGCCTCCGTCTGCGACTTTGGTGACCGCGTCCCCGTCCGTCACATAGAGCGCGTCGGCGGTGAGGAAGTAGAGTTTCCCGTCCGCAACGGCAAAGGCGGTGGGCAAGAGCGGGGAAAGACGCGCCGCCGTTTCGCCGTCAAAGCGGCACAGCCCGCCGTCCGCATAGTAGACAAAATTTTGATAGGAGACGGCAAACGTCCTACCCATGTCGCGGATGGTGAGCGTCGCGTCCAGCGAACAGGGGATGTGGTTGAGGTCGGAGACGGTGGCCGTCACGGTGTAGCGCCCCGGTTGGCCGAGCCCCGCGGTGGGTTTGCCGTCCACGGTATACACGACCTCCGCCCCGCTTGGAGCTCCCGAGAGCACGGGCAAATGCGCAAGGCCGTCGTATCCTATTTCGGCGCTCTCAAACAAGAGGCCGCTGTATTGCGCGCGGGAGACCGTCAGCCGCGCCGTGAGCACCTTTGTGCGGTAGCCCTCTCCCGTGAGAATGGCCGTTGCGTCGTAGATCCCCGCGTCCGTCCCGCGGTTGTTCTTGTAGACCGCCGTGACCCCCTCCGGGAGCGTTCCCGAGACGGTGATCTCGTGCATGGTACCGTCGTACACTGTCGTAACGTCTTCAAACGTGACGCCCGCGATCTCCCTTTCCTCGCCCTGCGGCACGGGTCGTTCCTCCGCGCAAGCGCAGAGGAGCACGAGCCCGAAAAGAATGGCCGCGAGCCAAATGCAAAGGCGCTTCATCCTGCTTCCCCCCTTTGCCTCTATCATATAAAAAATGCGCCTGAATGTCAAGCGCATAAAAACATTGGTTTTTAAGTTTTTTTACTCCCGCCGCAAAGTTCAATCGAGCCGTTCGCCGAAACCGAGCGAAATGAGAATGGCGCGGTTGACCTTGGACATGGTAGCCGCAGAGAGTTCGCCGATGCGCGACATCAGCCGTCTCTTGTCGATGGTGCGGATCTGTTCGAGCAGGATGACGGAGTCCTTCTGCAAGCCGAACGCCTGCGGCAGTTCGATGTGGGTGGGGAGGCGTGCCTTGTGGATCTTGCTCGTCACGGCCGCCGCGATCACGGTAGGGGAGTATTTATTGCCCGTGTCGTTTTGCACCACGAGAACGGGACGGATGCCGCCTTGCTCGCTCCCCACGACGGGAGAGAGGTCTGCATAGTAGAGTTCGCCGCGCTTGACCGTCATATCATTTCTCCTTCGTGAGCCGTCCCCGCTATCATTGTATGTAGCGGGACAAATTTTCGCTCACCGCAGCATAAGTCTTGACAGGGCACGGGCAAAATATACTTCCGCTCCCCGCTTTTGCGCGAGATGTAGGTTTGTCAAACATATGAGACGGGGTTGGGAAAAAAATCAGTGCAAGAGGCCGTCATGGAGATAGTCTAAGAT
>CANQJJ010000053.1 GCA_947624215.1 uncultured Clostridia bacterium | reverse complement strand
GAATATATGGAAAAATGTGTACTGCGAAACTTCATTGCAAATTCAGAGGACATTGGAGCACTACAAAAATTCTATTGTCCGAATATGCCGATAAAGGCAATCGAAAAAATGATAGGAGATTGGAATTCACTTGACTATCAAGGCAAATACTTTGAAATGTTTGCAATCGTACAGGCTGAAAAAGTTGTCGGTACTCTTTCATTATATGAACATTCAAAGAGTGTTGTTTCCATTGGTATTGAGTTGTTTTTGGGTTATTGCAGAAAAGGAAACGGTACGATTGCCATGAACAAGGCACTTGATATTTGCAAAGAAAAGGGATATAAACTTGTTTATCAGCAAGTACGCGCCGATAATATCGCAAGTATAAAACTTCATCACAAAGTTGGGTTTGAAACGGATAATTATATTTACAAAAATCAAAAAGGGCACGATGTGATTCTGTTTTTCAAAACGCTAAAATAAACTTCAATGTAGCGAAGCATAACAAGGCGAGGGCTGGTTGTCCTCGTCTTTTGCATAAAAAAAGACCAACCTAACTCGGTTCGAATTAGGTTGGTCGTGGTGCCGGTGATATCTTCGCCACAAATGGCTCGATAGCTTCGTCGGCGGCGTGCCATGAGTAAGAAACAGCTCTCTCGTTTCCGCCTCCTCGCGCGGGGTCGAACGGAATTGTCCGATCCCTTCACGGCACCAAGAGAGCGCCCCCATTTTTAGGGGCGCTCTCTTGGTGCCGGTGATCGGGGTCGAACCGATACGGTATCACTACCACAGGATTTTGAGTCCAGCGCGTCTGCCAATTCCACCACACCGGCGAAACAAGTAAATTATATCCAAAAACGCGTGAAAATGCAAGTGTTTTTCCCATAGTTCTTGCAAAAATTTCCGAAGTATGTTAAAATAGCTCTATGGACAAGTGTATTCTCATCGACGGGAACAGTCTTTTGAACCGCGCCTTCTATGCAATGACGCTCTTTTCAACGCGCGACGGGCTTCCCACAAACGGTATTTTCGGCTTTACAAAGCTGCTTTTCAAGATCATAACCGACGAATCCCCCAAATATATGGCCGTCGCATTCGATCTGCACGCCCCGACTTTCCGCCACAAAATGTATGACGGCTACAAGGCCACCCGCAAACCGATGCCCGAGGAACTTGCCAAACAAGTCCCCGTCCTCAAAGAGCTCTTGCGCGCCATGCGGATCTGTTGCGTCGAACTCGAAGGGTATGAGGCAGACGACATCATCGGGACGCTCTCCCGCAAATTTACCGACGCCGAAGTCCACATCTATACGGGAGACCGCGATTCCTACCAGCTCGTCAGGGAGAATGTGGAAGTCTGTTTCACCAAGCGCGGCGTCACCGATCTCGACCGTCTCACCGCGGAGAATTTCTATTCCAAAGTCCGCCTGACACCCGAACAGATCATTGAGGAAAAGGCCTTGATGGGGGACAGCTCAGACAACATCCCCGGCGTCAAGGGCATCGGTCCGAAATCGGCGATCGGCCTTTTACAAGCCTACGGAGACCTCGACGGCGTCTATATGCACCTCGAGGAGTTGGCTCCCGGGCTGAGGCAGAAGCTCGAAGTGGACCGAGACAAGGCGTATCTCTCCCGCGAGCTTGCGACTATCGACTGCGCGGTGCCCCTCGGGCTGCAACTCTCCGACTGCGCCCTCATCTTGCCCTTCCCCGAGGAGGCACGGGACTTCTTCAAGAGATTGGAATTTCGCTCCATGCTCGACATCTCCTTCTTCCCCCCCGAGCAGCCCAAGCCCGCCGAATCGCCCGCCATCGAATGCACGGCGGAGATGCTTCCCGCGGTCATCAAAGAGGTGTCCGCGCACAACCGCTTCGGCTTTTCCATCGAGGAGGACGCGATCTATCTCTCCCTCGGCGGGAACAATTATATCCTCCGCCTGAGAAAGGATTTCCTCTCCCCGGGATTTTTCCTCGAAGAGCTCTCGGGGCTCTTTTCCGCCCTGTTTGAGGGGGACAAAACTGCCGTCGTCGGCGACGCCAAGGCGCTTGCCCACACGCTCGACGCCATCGGGATGCAGATCAAATGCCCCGTGGAGGACGTCACGCTCCTGCGCTATCTGAGCGATTCCAACCAGCGGCAGACGACATCCAAGGAGCTCGCCAAGGAGTTGTCCCTCCCCGAAGACAAGTGTGCGGAGGCACTCGTGCGCGTGTGCGACGAACGTCTCGCAAAACTGCAGGGAACGCCCGAGGAAAAGCTCTACCGCGAGCTCGAACTTCCGCTCGCAAAGGTGCTCTTCGATATGGAGCGGACGGGCGTCGCGGTCGATCTCACGCGCTTCCCCGAATTTTCCGACAAATATAAGCGCGAACTCAAAGAACTCTCGGCTCGTATCTACGATCTCGCAGGCGTCGAGTCCTTCAACCTCAACTCTCCGTTCCAGCTTTCGGAGGTCCTCTTCGACCGGTTGGGATATGACCCCAAGGGGGCCAAGAAGAATGTCAAAGGGGGATATTCCACGGGCGCGGAAGTACTCGAACGCCTTGCCGAAGACCACGAGATCGCCCGCCTTATTTTGCGCTACCGCGAACTGCAAAAGCTGCTCTCTACTTACATCGACGGCATCCGTCCGCTCGCCGTGGGGGGCATCGTGCACACGACCTACAACCAGAGCATGACGACCACGGGGCGGCTCTCGAGCGCTAACCCCAATCTCCAGAACATTCCCGTCCGCACCGATGAAGGCAAGGAGCTGAGGAAACTTTTCATCGCAAGAGAGGGGGATGTGCTCGTCGACGCGGATTATTCCCAGATAGAGCTACGGCTGCTCGCCCATTTCTCGGAGTGCAAGGTGCTCGTGGAGGCATACAGGGAGAACGAAGACATCCACGCCGCGACGGCCTCCCACATCTTTGCGCGGCCCCTCGGCGAGGTCACGCCCGCCATGCGCAGACGGGCAAAGACCATCAATTTCGGGATCATCTACGGCATGAGCGCATTCGGTCTCTCCAAGGATCTCGGCTGTTCCTCCACGGAAGCGCAGGAATACATCACGAAATACTTTGCGACGCACCCCGAGGTGAAAGAGTACATGGACGAAAATGTGCGCAAAGCCAAGGAAAACGGATATGTCACGACCATCCTCGGGCGCAAACGGTTTATCCCGGAGATCTATTCCCCCAACTACAACATGCGCGCCTTCGGGGAGCGTGCGGCCATGAACATGCCCTTGCAGGGGAGTGCCGCCGACATCATCAAGATCGCCATGCTACACGTCTACGACCGCTTGCAGAGGGAGGGTATGAAGACGAAGATGGTGCTACAAGTGCACGACGAGCTCATCCTCAATGCCCCGCAGACGGAATGCGCACACGCGGCCGTACTCTTGAAGGAGGAGATGGAAAACGCCGTATCGCTCCGCGTTCCCCTGATCGCGGAAGTGGCGACGGGAAAGAGCTGGTATGAAGCAAAGTAGGAAATTTGCCGTCACAGGCGGCATCGGGAGCGGGAAGAGTTACGTCCTCGAACTCATCCGCAAGAGGGGATATCCCGTCTTCTCCTGCGACGAGATCTCCCGCGGGCTGTGGCGGGAAAAGCAATACCGCCGCGAACTCGCCCTGCTCTTTCCGCAGTGCACACGGGAAGGGGAGGTAGACAAGGCCGCCCTCACATCGCTCGTCTTTTCCGATGCCGATGCGCTTGCCCGCCTCGACCGCTTCTCCCATCCGCGCATCATGGAGGAGCTGTTTGCGAGGATGGAGCGGGAACCCGTCGCATTCGCCGAAGTTCCGCTTCTCTTCGAGGGAGGCTATGAGACATGCTTTGAGGGCGTCATCGCCGTCGTCAGGGAGGAAGGCGAGCGGATCGAAGCCGTCATGCAGCGGGACGGGCTTTCGGAGGAGGAGATCCGCCTGCGCATGTCCCGTCAATTCGATCCTTCGAAACTCGCCCAAAAACAGTGCGATATCCTCGTGAACGACAGTCATCTCACCGAGCGACTCGACCGTCTCCTGAAACAATATCGATTATGAAAAACGGCCGCGTCGATCGCGGCTTTTGTTGTGGAATCCGCACGAAATATTGTTTAGAAGTGCTTCCTCCGCGGTATATATCTTATGAGGGCACAGATGTGCCCCAAAGGAGATATTTCAACTATGATCATCGGTTTGGTCGTCGGAGTCCTCTTTTTGCTCCTCGCGGCCGGCGGCATCGCACTCACGGCCATCGCTTCCTCGAAGAAACGCGGCTCTCCCAAATATCTCAAATGGATCGGGCTCGGCACGGCGGCTGTGTTCGGCGTCCTGTTTATCTTCATCCCGTTCAGCATCCACACCGTGGACACGGGTGAAGTCGCGGTCGTGAAACACCTCGGGAAGGCGACGGTCGTCCGCACTCCCGGTACCTATTTCGACTTTTGGATGACGGAGGAATACGCCTCCTACGACGCCAAAGTGCAGAACCTCGAAATGGACGCCAATACATATTCCAAGGATGCCCAGACGATGGACATCGCCATGGTCGTGCAGTATTCCATCAAGCAGGAGCGGGCCCTGAACATTGCAGAGCAGTACGGCACGCTTTCCGCGCTCGGAAACCGCATCGCGTCCATCGCAGAGGCGACGACGAAGTCCACGCTCTCGGCATACTCGGCAATGGAGATCATCGAAAACCGTGCGCAAATTTCCGTTGAGGTGGAATCCGAGGTCAAAGACGCCATCGACGACACTTTCTTTGTCAACATCGAGAAGGTCGTTTTGACGAACATCGACTTCTCGGACGCCTTCGAACAGACGGTCGAAGACAAGATGATCGCCGAGCAGGAGAAGCTCAAAGCGGAATATGAAAAGGAGACGGCGCTCGTCAAGGCGGAGCAGGAGCTCGAAGTCGCCAAGCTCAACGCGGAGGCACGCATTGCCGAAGCCGAGGGCGACGCCGAGGCGCGCTTGCTCATCGCACAGGCTGAGGCCAATGCCATCAAGGCGAAATCCATAGAGATCGCCCGTGCGCTCGGCTTTGCCATCCTCGAAACGCCCGTCTACGAACAAAATGCGGCGGGAGAGAACGTGCAGACGGGAACGGAGTATGCCATCGACTTCACGGGTAAGAGCGACGCGCAGATCGCGCTCATCACGGAATATCTGAAATACATCGAATACCTCGAAGCGTGGAACGGCGAACTGCCCGATACCGTCGTCACGGGGGAGGGCGGCAGTTTCATCCTTCCGCTTCCCGGCTCGGGGACCGCATCCGAAAACGGGGAAAGCGGCGGAAATTCGCATGCCACAGACCCCTCACCCGCACCGTAAAGGAGCGAAATATGGAACTTTGGGATCTCTATAACGAAAAGCGGGAGAAGACGGGCAAGACGCACATGCGCGGAGAGCCCATCCCCGCGGGGAGCTACCATCTTGTCGTCGACGTATGGCTGAAAAACCGAGAGGGGAAAGTGCTCGTCACGCGGCGTGCTCCCGGGCGCGAGGAATATCCCCTGATGTATGAGGGCATATGCGGCTCCGTGCTCGCGGGGGAAGACAGCCGAAGTGCCGCCGTACGGGAAGTCATGGAGGAAGTCGGCATTTCCCTCGAGCCCGCCCGCGGGCTGTGCGTGCTCTCCGAACTCCGTCAGCAGTATCAAGATATCCACGACGTGTGGCTGTTTGAATACGACGGCGACGCACATCTGTCGCTCGCAACGACGCCGGAGGTCTCGGAGGCCGCATGGATGACGCAGGAGGAAGTCCGCGCTCTCTTCGACGCGGGCAAAATGCTCCCCGCCTACGCCTATTTCTTTGAGAAGATCGCCCCGCGCCTGTAAAACATAACCGTTTCAGAGACATTCGCACAGAGTGTCTCTTTTTTTGGCAATGCGCTTGACAAGTTTTTTAAGAAAAATTATAATAGATTTCAGTTTGAAAGGCCCCTCGGGGCAAGGCGGAAAGGCATGATAGAGCAGAGAACATTATTTGAAAGAGAGGACTCGGAGCCCCTCGCGGCAAGACTTCGCCCACAGACGCTCGACGAATTCTACGGCCAGCAACACCTTCTCGGCGAGGGAAAGGTTTTAAGAAGGCTCATCGAGAACGATCAGGTGGGCTCGATGATCTTTTGGGGTCCGCCCGGCGTCGGCAAGACGACGCTCGCACGCATCATCGCACGCCGCACAAAGGCGAATTTCATTGATTTTTCCGCCGTCACGAGCGGGATCAAGGAGATCAAGCAGGTCATGGAGCAGGCGGAGAAGAACCGCCGCTTCGGCGCGAAGACCATCCTGTTCGTCGATGAGATCCACCGCTTCAATAAGGCACAGCAGGACGCCTTTCTGCCCTTCGTGGAAAAGGGGAGCATCATTCTCATCGGTGCGACGACGGAAAATCCCTCCTTCGAGGTCAACGGGGCATTGCTCTCCCGCTGTAAAGTGTTCGTCTTGCAGGCCTTGAAACCCGAGGAGCTCGTCGGACTCCTGCGCCGTGCGGTCGAGGACGAACGGGGCTTCGGCAAACAGCAGGTGGAGATCTCCGATGATATTTTGGAGATCATCGCAAACTTTGCCAACGGCGACGCGCGCAGTGCGCTCTCCACCCTTGAAATGGCCGTCTTGAACGGCGAGCAGGCGGGGGAGAAGACGATCGTCACGCGGGAGATCGTCGAGCAGTGCACCTCGAAAAAGTCCCTTCTTTACGATAAAACAGGGGAGGAGCACTACAACCTCATCTCCGCACTGCATAAATCCATGCGCAATTCCGATCCCGACGCCGCCGTGTATTGGCTCGCCCGCATGCTCGAGGCGGGGGAGGATCCGCTCTACATCGCAAGACGGGTCACGCGGTTTGCAAGCGAAGATATCGGCCTTGCCGACCCGAGGGCGCTGGAAATCGCCGTCGCGGCCTATCAGGCTTGCCATTTCATCGGGATGCCCGAGTGCACGGTGCACCTCACGGAGGCCGTCGTCTATATGTCGATGGCGCCCAAGTCCAACGCGCTCTATGTGGCATACGGCATGGCCAAAAAAGACGCGCTCACCATGCTCGCAGAGCCCGTACCGCTCGTGATAAGAAACGCCCCGACAAAGCTCATGAAGGAGCTCGACTACGGGAAGGGCTATCAATATGCCCACGATACAAAGGAAAAACTCACGGACATGCAGTGTCTTCCCGATAGCTTGGTCGGAAAAGAATACTATTTCCCGACGGAAGAGGGCGTCGAGAGCAAATACAAGGCCCGCCTCGCCGAGATCAAGGAATTCAAGAAAAAACGCTCAACGTAACATTGAAGAAAGGGGGGAAACCGCGCGCAGCACCCGATAGAGAACAGACAAAAAGCAATGAGGCATACGATAGAGTATGCCTCAAATTTTTTCTTATGACCGGGCCGCCGCGGTAGCTTATGCAAAGGAGTGGGCAATGAGAAGAAACCCCGTCTTCTATGATTACTCCAAAATCGGCGGCGATTGCACCAATTTTGCCTCACAATGCGTATTTGCCGGGGCGGGCGTCATGAATTTTACGCCCGTCTATGGGTGGTTTTACAGGAGCGCCAACGACAGAACGGCCTCGTGGACGGGAGTGGAATATCTCTATAATTTTCTCACAACGAACGAAGACGTCGGCCCGTTTGCGGAGGAGGTGCCCCTGTCCCGTTTGGAGCGTGGAGATCTCGTCCAGCTCGGCCGTGAGACGGGGGATTTTTATCATACGCCCGTTGTCGTGGGCTTTTTGGGGCGGGAAATTTTGGTCGCGGCACATTCATACGACGTCTACGGCAAGACGCTCTCATCCTACCGTGCGCCTGTCATTCGGGGCATGCACATCCTTGGCGTAAGGAAATAAATTCCTTCTCTCATCATCCCTCCGCTAAATTTATTGTTTTATTTTGAGTTTAAGGATCGAAAATATCCTTTTCATCCGGGTTGTCCGAAGATCGATTTTTATTCTTTTTCGATACGGCGATTTCTTTGACGGTATGTATATACCACAATATTCCCGTTATGGGAGAGACGAGCAGACTCAATACAAGGATCCCGCCAAGGCCCGCAATGACGCCGATGCGTACACCGTCCCTAAAAGCGTATTCGGGGGACTTTCCTTCGAAATATTTTCTTGCAAGTTGCACGCCAAAAAGCATGGAGGGAGTGATAAAAAACGCCCAGGAAACGACAATTACCATCGACGAAACTCTATATGCGTCGGGGATAAAAGTCGGGTCGAGAAGGTATAGCAAAACGGCCGATGCGGCAAGCGCAATGCAAATTGTCAAAACAATGAATAATTGTTTTATTTTGTTCATCGTGCTCTCCGTTGAATTTACCGCTTTTTGGTTTCCGGCGTTGGCAGGTCGTCATACATTGCCTCGAATAGCCCCGTCAAAAAAACCGTATCATCCACATTGTCCACATTGAGCATTTGCTTTGCGCCCTCATACGGCAAGGAATACTCTGCCTGCGGCAAATAGGACAGCGCGGATCTCACGGGTTTTACGAGCAATCTGTCATCGTAGATCCCGCCGACAAGTTTGCCGCGATAGTAGAGTAGAAATTCACCCATCATAGGCTTGTAGGCGATGTCCTCTAAGCCCGACAGTTGTTCCAAAATGAAATTCAAATATTCCTTGCTTGACGGCATAATTTCTCCATTAAACGTAATCTATTCCTCTGATTTTTTCAAAACAAACGAAAAGCTGCCATCGTTGCATTTGCCGTCTGATTCAATGATTATGTAAATCGTTTTATTGCCCGTAAAAGTTTCGGTTTTACTATCCACAGAACAATTCGCTTCAATGTCAAATAAGTTCAGCTTTTCATCATTAAAATCATAGTAAACTTTTATATTTCCTTCCCGAAGCGTCGCTTCATAGGCAATAAACACTTCGTCTGCGCTATTGTTTTTCAATTGCATTACGTATGTTCCGCTAAAACTATCGAATGAAACCGACGCTTTGTTTGAGGTATTTGTCCTTACCATCAGCATAGCGCTATACCGGCTTACATATTTATTTCCACAAGCAGACAATGTAAAACACAATATCAATGATACCGCTGCAATGATCACACTTGCAAATTTTTTCATACTGTACTTCTCCTGCAAATTCCCGTTTATCGCTACAATTATACCATAAAAATAGGGGAAATGCAAGTAGCGGGCGGTGCCTATAACTAAAAATTAAATCCACACCCAAAAAGAGAAGGCAAGCGGGGCAGTTGCGGTACTTCGCCTCTGGTTCATGCCTACGGCGTACCGCCGCGGTGCGGTACTTCGCTTTCGGCTCGTGCCGCACCAAAAAAAGAGAAGGCACGGTGCCTTCTCTTTTTTTGGTGCACCGAGGCAATTATCATCCGAACACGAAAGCTCGTCAAGGCTGACCGTTTGCGTTCCGTTTTTATAGTTAAAATGAAAGTTACTTTTATTTAATTCTCTGATTCGGTGATAATCTCTACGACCGTATCACGCGCCGGCATTGTTGCGGCTAAAAACGCTTCAACGGTCATTTGCGTACCGTTTACCGTGAGCGTTTTTGTTTCCTCGGGCGGCGTAATGACATCCGAGAACGGATGACCCGCGACGACATAGCCCTCCTCCGTGACTTCGCCGTCGATTTTTTCTGTCAGCAGGTAGAAAGTGCCTTTGAATTGCATCGTCTGACTGTTGACCGTAGCCGTAACCGCGATGTCTTTTCCGTGCAAGGTTCCACTTGCCGTGTCTTCGGTATCGAATGCAAACGCGATATCGCCTTCATCGGAAACGGTGTATTGGAAAGTGATATTCAATTCGGGTGCATTTTTCAGATTGATTCTTCCCTCGGCCTGTTCCGATTCGGGGAACAAGAGAACGGCGGTAAGGTCTCCCGCCCCGTCAAAACTCCCGACTACGCCCGTGAATCTCTTTGCGAAGGGCGGCTCCACCTCGGCAAGCGATTGAGGAGCGCAAGCCACAAAAAGCGCAGCAGACGCGATCAGCATCCATACGAAGGAGAAAACGGCAAAAAATTTTCCATGTTTCATAAGTGATACCTCTTTTTTCTTTTATTATATCAAAAAAATCAAGAGAATTCAAGAGAATTCAAATGATTCGAACCACAACAACGGGAATGGAGCGACATGGCGTCGATAATCCTTATAGATACCGGCAACGGAGCAAGGGTGCATTTGGCAAGCCAAACGCCCGACTAACGTCGTCCTCGTTAGGGGAAATTTTTCCCTAAAACCCTTTCTCCTTGCGTGGACTAATAGCCCCGCAGGGCACACGGAACTTATGGAGCGTAGCGCAATAAGTATAGTATGCTATACCTATGGTATAGATGCCTGTCGTCCGTGCGACTAAATTGTAATTTATAAATCAATAATTGTATTGGATCCCCATGGTATAAAAAAGCAAGAAGAGAAAGAATAAAGCCGAAACCGAAAATATGATATGGCTCGCTATTTTTATTTTGCGATTGTCTTTGACAAGTAGAGTCAAAATCGAGAGTAGCACGGAAATTGCCATCACAGCAAGAGCAAGATAGACGAGAAATTGCAGTTCTTCCCTCAAGAGTTTGTCATAAATACTATAAAAATAGTCGATCTTCCCAATCCCGCCCTCGGCATTGGGAAGATGAGCAACGTCGTGGTCAATTTTTATGAAGCACAATGCCCCCATAAGCACATTCAAGCAGACTTTTACGGCTTCCAAAACGACAGATAATATTTTCCTCATACGCTCCTCCGCCAAATTCATGTTATCATTCTAATATTATAGCATAAAACTCCGCATAAATCAAGCCCGAAACTATGCTCATAGATAAAAAGTAAATCCGAACCATTCACTCGTTACGAGTATTTGGTTCGGATTATACTGACTTGGTGCACCACTCTGAACGTAAGTTGAACCATTTCAGCTTGCGTTCTTTTTTATTGCTAAAAGCGAGGACAAACCGCC
>CANQJJ010000052.1 GCA_947624215.1 uncultured Clostridia bacterium | reverse complement strand
CCCATGCCCGCAACCGAGCCTTCGGGAGAGAGTTTTTTGTTGAGATGGTCGATGAACCGCGAGACGTGCTTATACACAAAGAAACTCACGACGCTCGCAATGAGACACCTCAGCAGATTGAACGGCAACACCGAGAGCCAGAGGTAATAATGATAAAAATTTGCCTCTGTGATGGCAGGGAAAAGATTGGTGAGAGCGGGGAGAACATGGTCCCAGCCGCCGTAGAGTTGCACGAAGAAGGGAATGAGGATGAGGCGGTTGGCGAGGATGGCGACGGCCACGGAGGAAACAGACCCGACGGCCAAAGCGAGCAGCGCGCCCTTTATCGTGCGCCAATGCTTGTAGATGAGCCCCGCGGGGATGACGAACCCCCACCCGATGAGCAGATTTGCAAGCTCCCCGACGAAGAAATTGCTCGTGCCGACGCAGACGAGTTTGACGAGCAGCTTGATGAAAACGATGATGCACCCCGAGACGGGCCCGAGCGCGAACGTGCCGATGAAGAGCGGGATGTCCGAGAAGTCGAACTCGAGAAACCCCGGGAAGGCGAAGGGCAGGGGGAATTTTGCGATGTGCAGAAGGCCCGCGAGCGCCCCGAAGAGCGCGATCATGACGATGCGCGTCGTGGAGAAAAACTTTTTGTTTTGCATGAGAGAAGCACCTCGAAATAGAAATTTCGGATATTCCCTGTGAACCCGTGCGCAGGTGAAAATTTGGCGAAGAGACCAAAAAGGACGCCACCATGTCTGAGGGGCGCCCATCATTTACGCATTTCTTTTCTCATCCGGACTATACCGTCGGTACGGGAATTGCACCCGTTCGGGCCGTAAGGCTTCGCAGACTGTCACTGCCGGTGGAGAATTTCACTCCGCCCCAAAGAATATTCGATCATGGGTATTATAGTTCCTCCGCGCGGCAAAGTCAAGCATTTTGCATACATTCATAAAAATCCCTTGTGCTCGATCCCCAAAAGCTCATAGAGTGAGACCTCATACAGCTCGGAGAGAGCAATGAGCTTTTCATAGTCCGGGCGCGAGATATCATTCTCCCAATCACTCACGTTAGACTGTCTGATCCCAAGCTTATCGGCGACCTGCTTTTGCGAAAAGCCGCTCTGTTTTCGTATTCTCTTGAAATTTTCTCCGAACTGCATGCCTTCATTTTAGAAAAAATGTGCATTACACATTGACAAATATGTGCAATGCACATATAATTATAAGCACAGTGAAACCGATAGCCGAACTACGGCAAAAAGAAGGATGAAGATGATACAATTCAGGAATGAACAAGAAGAGACACCCGAGCGGGACGAATTTTATGAGACATTTTTACCGCGCGTCGACCCTGCCAAGACGCGGGAAGAGATCCTTTCAGACAGCAACGACGGAGTCGTGAACGGAAATCTCCTCGAATTCAAGCGGAGTACGGCAGACCTCAATGCACAACTTTTGCAGAGCATCAAATATCTCTCTGCGCTTCGCATCAAGGGCAAGCCCGTCCCCGCGACCATTTTGCTCGTCGACCTCAGCACCTCTACCGTGCGGCGATATAGTGCCGAGCGTTACCTTGCAGACATCGAGAAAGTATACTTTGGCAGTGCTTCAAAAAACAATGCGGGCTTCTTCGGCGGCGACGCCTTGGAAACCATAGACTACGAAGATCCCGTGGGCGCAGAGCGGCTTGTTTCCCTCCTCAAACAAAAACATTTCCTCCGCATCCATATTGACGAAAACTGCATCGTGGGTTGGGCGGAACACTTCTACCGCGTTGTCCCGTCGGCGCGCAAGGAGGACTTTATCGGCGATGACACCGGTAAACACAAGACTGTCGGCGAGATCAGAAACCCATCCGTGTTCAGGGAGTATCTATACCCCTATGAAGGCGAGAGCAACATACGGTTCAAATACCTGATGGACAAGCTCAACGATCATCAGCAGAAAAAGGATCTCGGCGCCTTCTATACCCCCGATGCCTATGCCCAAAAGTCGCTCGAGTTGGTGCGTGCCGCCATCGCACGCGTCCCCGCGGGAGACGATTATATCCTTCTCGACCGCTGTGCGGGAACGGGAAACCTCGAGGCAGGGCTTACGGAAGAGGAACTTTCCCACTGCATCGTCTCGACCGTCGAGTACTACGAATATAAGGTGCTTTTAGAACTGCTCGGGGCAAGCGTGCGGCATATTATCCCGCCCGTCGAAACGGCGGATACCTTCCGCGCGGGACTTGTTGCGGGAGCTGACGCCCTCAGCCGCGAATACATTGAAAGCCCCATCATCCGAAAATATCTCGACGACCCCCATTGCACAGTCATTCTGTTTGAAAACCCACCCTATGCCGAGACGACTTCTGCCGAGCACCAGCGCACGGGGCACAGCAGAGCCTCCTCGGCTTGGAAGCAAAGCTGGGTCGTCTCCGAGATGAAGAAGGAGATCAAGGGCACGGCCTCCAACGATTTGGGGAATGCCTTCATCTGGTCTGCCTTCAAATATTATTTGCGAAAACCAACGGACAGCTATATCGTCTATTCCCCCGCAAAGTATTGGAAAGCCCAACATCTCATCGACAGAAAATTTTTGGGAGGGTTCGCCTTCAACCGTCGCCATTTCCATACAAACATCGACGCCTGTATCATGTGTATTTGGTGGGGAAATGAGAAGACCTCCGATGCTGAGATCGCACTTAACGCATTTGACATCGACCCCGTTCAAGGGACACTGCTTCCACAGGGAACTCTGCCCGTAAAAAAGATCTTCTCAACATACAGCCAAGTCTACTATGATAAGCGCCCGATCGCCGAAACTCTGCGCACGGGTATACTTGCCGGTTTGAACGGGCTGGAAAAAAAGGACGGAAAACTCAGAAACCGCCCAGCCGTTTCTAACGACATCCTTGGTTACATGGTCGCACACAGTTCGGGCTTCGATAACCCGGACCTTGATTCAAGCCTGCTCGTCGCCGCACGCTACGATGGAAACGGCTTCTTCCTGAGGAAGGACAACTATCTTGAAAAACTCCCTCTGTTCTGCGCCTCCCGCTATATCACTTATGCCCGCATGTGGACGGAGCGCGGACGCATCATGAAGTCTGCCGACGGTGCGGCGGGCTTTCATGCCGATGTCCGAAGCGGGAAACTCGCATCCTTCCTCTTAAAATGCTTGCTCTTTACCTGCCTCGAAATGCAAAACCACATGCGCACGCTCCGTGGCAGCGACGGACGTTTTTACCGCAACGAACTGTGCCTCGACGATACCAACGGCATGACCGTCGCCCTGCGCGACCTCAAAAATTTCAAACCCGACGAGCGCGAACAGCTCCTTCTCGCGCTGTGGAAGACAGTCCTTCTGTGGGCAAAGAAAGCAAAAAATTACGACCCGACACTGACGTACGGCGTCTACCAGATCTATGCTGAACTCGATACTTTTCGCAAAGATAAACTCACAGGCACCGTAGAATACGACAATGTAGAACTGCACTCCGCCCTGAGATCTCTCAAAAGCGCCGTAAAGGAATATTACCTCGCAGAGATCGTCCCCACCTTATTTGCCTATGAATTCTTGAAATAAAACTTTAATAAGTTATTTAGATATTTATCTAAATAAAGAAAAAATGGCGAAAAATAAAAAAAATCGGGGGGAAAACCCCGATTTTAGTTATTTCGATGAATTTCTAAATACGTTAAAGATTGTCTTGCAGGAAGGTGCGCATCTGCTCCTTGGGCAGGTAGCCCACGCTGTGCGCCTTCACGGCGCCGCCTTCGAAGACGTAGACCGCGGGAATGGAAAAGATACCGAGCGAGGCGGCGAGATCGCCGTTTTCATCGACGTCGACCTTGACAAACTCCACCCCTTCAAACTCCTTTGAGAGTTCCTCCATGACGGGCCCGAGCATACGGCAGGGTCCGCACCATGCCGCCCAAAAATCACAGACGACCTTGACGCCCGTCTCCACAAGTGCATCGAGCTCATGGCCCGAGAGTGCTTTCACCATGTCACTTCCTCCTCCGATACTCTTTGATATATTGTGCGATCTCGTCAAATTTTACGCGCTCTGCCGTAGACGACGAGAGATGTTTCACCTGCGCCTCCCCGCTCGCCAGCTCCTCCTCCCCGAGCACGACGACAAACCGCACGCCGAGCTTGTCTGCATATTTGAACTGCGCTTTGAGGGAGCGGTCCATAAGGTCACACTCGGTGATGAGCCCGGCCCCGCGGAGCTGCTCGGCAAGCGACAGGGCACGCACGCGCGAGGTGGCATCCATGCCCGCGATGTAGACGTCGGGAAGGCGCTCGGCAAAGGGTGCGTCGAGTGCCTGCAAGGCGAGCAGAAGCCGCTCGATGCCCGCGGCAAACCCCACGGCCGGGGTGGGCTTGGCGTCCATCTGTTCGAGAAGGCCGTCGTAGCGGCCGCCCCCGAGGACGGTGGCCTGTGCCCCGATGAGGTCGGTGGTGAATTCGAAGACGGTGCGACTGTAATAATCCAGCCCGCGGACGATGCGGGGGTCGACGGTGTAGCCGATGCCAGACGTGTCGAGCAAGGACTTCACCGCGTCGAAGTGGGCGCGGCAGTCATCGCAGAGATAGTCGAGCATGCTCGGGGCGCCGGACGTGAACTTCTTGCAGCCCTCGTTCTTGCAGTCGAGGATGCGCATGGGGTTCTTTTCCAAGCGCTCGCGGCAGTCCTCGCACATCTCGCCGATGTGGGGGCGGAAGTACGCGCGGAGGGCCTCGGCATAGCGGGCGCGGCAACTCTTACAGCCGATGGAATTGAGGCGCAGGGTGGTGTATTGTTCTAAGCCGAGCTCCCGCAGAAAGTGCGAGGCGAGCAGGATGGCCTCGGCGTCGGCAACGGGGGAAGCGGCACCGTAGAGTTCGGCACCGAATTGGTGGAACTCCCTGAGCCGCCCGGCCTGCGGACGTTCATAGCGGAAGGCCGAGATGAGGTAATAGGCCTTGAAGGGCATGGCGCCGCCCTGCAACCCGTTCTCCACAAAGGCGCGCGCGACCCCGGCCGTGCCCTCGGGACGGAGCGTGATGGAGCGGCCGCCCTTGTCGAGAAAGGTATACATCTCCTTGTTGACGATGTCGGTCGTGTCGCCCACGCCGCGCAGGAAGAGCTCGGTGTGCTCGAAGACGGGCGTGCGGATCTCCTTGAATCCGTAGAGTTTGGCCGACTCGCGGGCGGTATCCTCGACGGCCTGCCACAGATAGGCATCGGCGGGAAGCATGTCTTTACATCCCTTTGGGATCTGGATCATTTTTATCTCCTTGCATGGTTTTTCGGTTGGGAATATTTCGGGGGAACGCGCTCCGCGAAGGGCTTGTTGCGGACATGGCACCCCCCGACGCGGTGATGGGAATGATGAGAGGCTCTTGGTGCGCCTATAATTCGTTCACACGATACTCGGTCGTAGCAAGATTCTTCGCGGATGGGCAGTTCGTTGAAAATCATGCTCTTCTGGCTCAAAATGACGCTTCGATTGGGGTTGGTCGCCACCCCACCCCCCTACCCCCCTCCCATGGAGGGGGCATGCTCGGGCTCGGATACGCTCCCCTTACAGGGGCGCCAAGGAGTCGTTTTCATAGACTTGGGCGCCAAGGGGGGCGCGCATGGGTCTTACTTTGCTGAAATTCAATCGGTGAGGCCGAACTTTTTGAGCATGTCCAACGCGGGGCCGTACCCTGCCGACGCGGCTTGGCGTAACATGGCGATCCCCTTGTCGCGGTCCTGCGCAACGCCGTAGCCGTTGAAGTAGAAACAGCCGAGCTTGAAGCGCGCGAACTCGTCCTCCTCGCCGAGGCTCTCCCCGAGACGCAGGGCGGCCTCATAATACTGAAAAGCAGTTTTATAGTTTACGCCCACGCCGAGGCCTTCCTCGTGCATGACCCCGAGACGAAGCGCGCACTCCGCCTCTTCGCCGAGCTGGGCGCCCCTTTCGTAATACGCGAGCGCCCGCGGGTAGTCGATCTCCATGCCGAGGCCCTTCTCATACATGTACCCGAGGCGGGCACAGGCGAGCCCGTAGTTCGGGGCGATTTTTTGGTAGAGCAGTTTTGCGTGGGCATAGTCCTCCGCTTCGAAGAACTCGTCGGCCCGATCGAGCGCGTCGCTGTCATCCATAAAGTCGGTCAGCCACTCGTCATAAAAGGGCATGTGCGCCTTGGCATATTCCTCGTGCGTGCCGAACTTTTGGCCGCCGCACTCCATGCAAAAATTTGCATTATCGGCGCACTCGCTCCCACAGGCAAGGCAGTACTTCATAGGCTTCCTCCACTTGGTTTTGATCGCGTGCTTTCGCGTGTTGTTGCGTGCTTTGACGTCATCGGACGGTATCATGTCCGAAAGAGAGCCTCACGGACCTCATCCGCCCTAAGGGAACGGAGACGAAGCCGCAGTTGAGAAATCTCTAACTTTTTATTTGTTCACAAGATAGTTGGTCGTAGCAAGATTCTTCGCGGATGGGCAGTTCGCTCAAATCCTTACTTTGCTGGCTACTTCGCGCTACGCGCTCGTGTCGACCTTAGTAGCACAATCAGAAACCTCGGTCGGGCAGAATGACGCTCGGGTTGGGCTTTATCGGCTACTTCGTGCTACGCGCTCGTGTCGACCTTAGTAGCACAATCAGAAGCCTCGGTCGGGCAGAATGACGCTTCGATTGAGCTTTCGGCTACGGCTACTTCGCTCACTTCTGAAATTACAGCACATACTTTTTCAAGTTTCTGTCTTTGGTCATGTTTTTGAGGTGCTCCTCGACGTAGGCGCGGTTGATCTCCACCGGAATGACGGGATAATCGCCGCCGCCCGCGTTGAACGAGATGTCCTCCAAGAGGTACTCCATCACGGTGTGCAGGCGCCGTGCCCCGATGTCCTCGCTCGTCATGTTGATCTCCTCCGAGATCTCCGCGATCGTCTCGATCGCATCGGGCGTGAACTTCAAGTCGATGTTGTCCACGGCGAGAAGTACCGCATACTGCTGCGTCAGGGAGTGCTCGGTGTTGGTAAGAATGTTGACAAAGTCCTCCTTGGTCAGCGAATGGAGCTCCACCGAGACGGGGAAGCGGCCCTGCAATTCGGGGATGAGGTCCTCGACGCGGGAGACATGGAAGGCCCCCGCCGCGATGAACAGCATGTAGTCCGTCTTGACGGGCCCGTACTTGGTCATCACCGTGCTCCCCTCGACGATGGGCAGAATGTCGCGCTGGACCCCCTCGCGGGAGACATCGGCCCCCGACGTGTTGCCCTTGCCCGCGATCTTGTCGATCTCGTCGATGAAGATGATCCCGTCGTTCTCGGCACGGCGCAGGGCCTCGTCGGTGACGGCGTCGTCGTCAATGAGCTTCTCCGCTTCCTCGGCGATGAACAGCTTCATGGCCTCTTTCACGGTGAGCTTGCGTTTCTTGCGGCGGGGCGGGAGCATCTCCCCGAAAATGGAGCCGAGATTGATGGCCGCACCGCCCGGGACGAGCTCCATGGCCTTGGGGTCGTCGCGCACCTCCGCTTCGATGACCGTGCTGTCGAAGGTCCCCTTTCTGAGCGAGGCGAGCAGGTTGTCCTCGAAGATCTTGCGGTCGAGTTCGCCGCGGTCGTTCTTTTTGAGCTCGACGAGGATCTTCAGCATGCGCTGTTCGGCGGCCTCGGTGGCCTTTACGGAGACCTCCGCCGTCTTCTCATCCTTGACGAGACGGATGGCGCACTCCACGAGATCGCGCACCATGCCCTCGACGTCCTTGCCGACATATCCCACTTCGGTATATTTTGTGGCCTCGACCTTGATGAAGGGGGCCTTGACGAGTTTGGCGAGACGGCGGGCGATCTCCGTTTTGCCCACGCCCGTGGGGCCCTTCATGATGATGTTCTTGGGCGTGATCTCGTCGCGGAGCTCCTGCGAGAGCTGTGCGCGGCGGTAGCGGTTGCGCAGGGCAATGGCGACGGCTTTTTTGGCCTCGTCCTGCCCGATGATGTGTTTATTGAGTTCGTTTACGATTTGCTTGGGTGACAGATCCATGTTATCGTTATCTCCTTCTTTGTTAAGATTGGGCGCCGGAAGCGATCGCGCA
Source organism: uncultured Clostridia bacterium (assembly GCA_947624215.1). Taxonomy (GTDB): domain Bacteria; phylum Bacillota; class Clostridia; order Christensenellales; family Borkfalkiaceae; genus Gallimonas. Next base: position 3,599 of record CANQJJ010000052.1, on the reverse strand, counting down.
TGAAGAGCTCATCGGCGGGTACCATGTCTAAGAGCTCCCCTTTTGGATGAGACAAAAGCCTACCTCTCGGGGGGCTCGTCCCTCATCCCGAACGGAGCGAGGAATCTCTATCTTATTTTTATTCGTTCACACGAGCTTAGTCGTAATAAGATTCTTCGCGGATGAGCAGTTCGCTCTTTTTTTACTCTTCTGGCTCAGAATGACGCTCGGCCCTACGGGCCTCGGTATGAGGACGGGAAAATTGGGCCACATTCGCCACCCCACCCCCCTACCCCCCTCCCATGGAGGGGGCACGCGAGGATTGAGCTTGGGCGCCAAGGGGCGCTTACACGGGCTTGGACCCTCTACCCCACGAAGGGGCGGGGATCAAACTGTTTCGCAGATGATGTGGTCGTTGGTGTAGACGCAGATCTCCGAGGCGATCTTGAGTGACTTGCGCGCGATCTCCTCCGCCGAAAAGTTTGTGTTCTGCGCGAGCGCACGGGCGGCCGCCAAAGCATAGTTTCCCCCGCTCCCGATCGCACAGATGCCCTCGTCGGGCTCGATGACCTCCCCCGTGCCCGAGAGAATGAGCAGCGTGTCCTTATCCGCCGTGATCATCATCGCGTCGAGTTTGCGGCCGATCTTGTCGCTCCGCCACAAATCCGCCAGCTCCACCGCCGAGCGCATGAGATTGCCTGCAAATTTATTCAGCATGCCCTCGAAGCGTTCGGAGAGCGAAAAGGCGTCGGTGACCGAGCCCGCAAAGCCCAAAATGACTTTCCCGCCGTAGATCCGCCGCACTTTGATCGCGGTGTTCTTGAATACGACGCTCTCGCCCATGGTGACCTGTCCGTCGCCGGCGATCGCGGTGATGCCGTCCCGCTTGACGGCACAGATGGTGGTTCCACGAAATTCCATCATAATACTCCTTTCCCCGCAGGGAAAATTATTCTCTTATATTTACCCCAAAATCTGCGCTTTGAAACGTTCGATCTCGGAAAGTGCGCGCTCGGCAAGAAGTTTTCTTCTCTCCCTCTTATCCCGCACGCTCTCAAATCCGCCCGCGAGGATGCCGTAGTTTGCGTTCATGGGCGTAAAGTCGCTGTTCGGCGTCGCGATGTAGCGGGAGAGTGCCCCGATGACCGTCGTCGCAGGAGGGACCAAAACAGGCTTTCCGAGGGCCCTTCCCAAGACATGGTACCCACAGATGAGGCCTGAGGCCGCACTCTCGACATATCCCTCCACCCCCGTCATCTGCCCTGCGAGGAAGAGCGCGGGGGCGTCTTTCACGGAGAGATCCGCATTCAGAAAGTTGGGCGATTCGAGGTAAGTATTGCGGTGCATGACGCCGTACCGCTCGAATTCGGCGTGTCTTAGGGCGGGGATCATGGAGAAGACCCTCTTCTGCTCGCCGAATTTCAGGTTGGTCTGGCAGCCGACGAGGTTGTAGCTCGCGGAGGCAGCGTTCTCCTTGCGAAGCTGTAAGACGGCGTACGGCCGCACCCCCTTCCATGTGAGCCCGACGGGCTTGAAGGGACCGAAGCGGAGGGTATCCTTCCCCCTCGCCGCCATGACCTCCACGGGCATGCACCCCTCGAACACGTCGCCGCGCTCGAAATCGTGCAACACCGCCCGTTCGGCGCCCGTGAGCGCTTCGACGAAGGCCTCGTAGGTCTCCCTGTCCATGGGGCAGTTGAGGTAGTCGCCCGTGCCGCGGCCGTAGCGGTCCTCGGTGAACGTCTCGGAGAGCTCGATGCTCCCTGCGGAGACAATGGGCGCGGAGGCGTCGAAAAAGTGCAGCGTACCGAATCTCTTTTGGATATCCGCGGCGAGCGCATCCGAGGTGAGCGGGCCCGTCGCGACGATCCCCTCTTGGGGCAGGGATGTGATCTCTTGCTCCACGATGCGGACATGGGGGTGGGCTTTGAGGTGCTCGGTGACAAAATCCGCAAATTTTTCCCTGTCTACGGCGAGAGCTCCTCCCGCGGGGACGCGCGCATATTCCGCCGCCTGCATGGTGAGAGACCCCAGCCGCCGCATCTCCTCTTTCAGAAGGCCGCAGGCGTTGCCGAAGACGTCGTCGCTCTTCAAAGAATTGGAGCAGACGAGCTCGCACAGCTTGCCGCTCACATGGGCGGGGGAGCGCTTGCCCGGCTTCATGTCATAAAGCACGACCTCTTGGCCGTGCTCTGCGAGAAAATATGCCGCCTCACTGCCGGCAAGACCTGCGCCGATGACAGTGACGCTCATTTCGCCGCCTTGGGCTTGGGTGCCCTGTAAGCGCACGCCTTGTCTGCGCACTTGATGACGCCGCGGGGCGATCTGACCATGGGGCCGCCGCACTTGGGGCACTTCTCGCCCGTGGGGACGTCCCAGCTCATGAACTTGCAGAGCGGGTAGCCGCTGCAACCGTAATATGTCTTGCCCGTGCGCGTTTTCAGGCGCTTGGTGGGCTTGCCGCACTGCGGGCATACTCCCTCGAGGACCTCTTCCTCCGTCTCGCCGAAGGGCAGGGTAGACTTGCAGTCCGGGTAGTTGGGGCAGGCGAGGAATTTGCCGAAGCGGCCCGATTTTACCACCATGAGGCTTCCGCACTTGGGGCAGGGGGTCTCGGAGATCTCCGTCTCCCCCTCACTCACGATGTTGGAGCAGGCGGGGTAGTTGGAGCAGGCGAGATACTTCCCGTATTTGCCCGTCTTGCGCACCATGGGGTGGCCGCACTTGGTGCAGAGGATTTCCGTCATTTCGTCCCCGTCGGTGGAGGCGTGGCGGAGCTGTTCCTCGAAGGGCGGGTAGAAGTCGGCGATGATGGCATGCCAATCCTTGCCGCCGTCTTCGATCTCGTCGAGCTTCTCCTCCATGTCTGCCGTGAACCCGACGTCCATGATGTCGGTAAAATACTTCATGAGCATGTCGGTGATGCGGTAGGCGATCTCGGTGGGCTTCATGTATTTGCCGTCCTTCTCGACATACTTGCGCTTGGTGAGCACGGAGATGATGGAGGCATAGGTGGAGGGCCTGCCGATGCCCTTGTCCTCCATGGCCTTGACGAGGGAGGCGTCGGTATAGCGCACGGGCGGCTTGGTGAATTTCTGCTCGGCGGTCACCTTCTCGGCCTTGACCTCGCTGCCCTCTTCGAGCGGGGGAAGAAGCCCCTTCGCCTCGTCTTCATCGGTGTTGCGGAAGTCGGCATAGATGACGGTGAACCCCGCAAAGCGGAGGGCCTTGCCGCTCGCTTTGAGGCCGTATTCGCCGTTCTCGATCTCGATCTGCATGGAGTCGTACTGTGCCTCGGACATCTGCGAGGCGATGAAACGCTCGTAGATGAGCTTGTAGACGTTGTAGTGCTTGCGGTCGAGCAACTTTTTCACCGACTTGGGCGTGCGGGTGAGGTCGATGGGACGGATGGCCTCGTGCGCGTCCTGCGCCCCCTTCTTGGAGGCGTAGAAGTTGGGCTTTGCGGGGAGGTATTCCTCGCCGTAATTCTCCTTGATATAGGCCCGTGCCGCCGCCTGCGCATCCGAAGAGACGCGGGTGGAATCGGTACGGATATAGGTGACGAACGCGACATGCCCCTCCCCTTCGAGGTCCATGCCCTCATAGAGGTGCTGTGCCAT
>CANQJJ010000051.1 GCA_947624215.1 uncultured Clostridia bacterium | reverse complement strand
CAAGAGCTGGTCGCCCGAACTCAACAAGGACAAGGCCGGCACCTACAAGCTCACCGCGACCTATAAGCAGAAGTCTGCGCCTCTCGATATCACCTATATCGACACGCAGGAAGTCTTGGTCTCCATTTCCATCAAGCCCATGAAGACGGCGTACGTCGTCGGCGATTCCGTCAAGGTTGAGGACATCGAGATCGACGCCGTGTATTCGACCGGGAAGGTCGTCAACCTCAAGGGCAATGCCGAGGGCGTGACGATAACGAGCGAAGATGGGGATACCATGTCTGAGATCGACCTCTCCGAAGTGGGTGAGAAAGTGTTTACCATCACCTATGGCGGCAAGACGGCAGAGCTTCGTCTCACAGTCACCGAGGCTCCTGCCCAGAAGGCGCTTGCCTTCCTCTATCTCGACCCCAACACCATTTCGTTGAACTATACGCAGGGCGATGTGGTCGACTTCTCCAAGGCCAAATTCACGGCTGTCTACAACGACGGTACATCGAAGGATGTCGCACTCGGCCAAAACGGCGTTACCGCGAGCCAATTCAGCACGGATCGGGCGGGCGAATTCGTAGTCACCTTCTCCTATACCGAAGACGGAGTGACCGTGTCCTACAAGATCACCCTCACCGTCTCCGAGCCCTCCGGCATTGCTGTGACCCTCTTTGAAAGACCGCAGACCTATGCCCAATTCCTTGAACGTCAGGCAGAGCCCGCCGAGGAGACCCGTGAAGACCGCGTCACCTATCTCAAGGCGATGGGCACCTACAAGGTCGGCAACGAGAACGCTTTCGTCTTCACCCCCGACGTGAAGGCCATTGACCTGAGCGCAGGCGCCGGTGCAGGCACTCAAACCGTCACCCTCAATGCCGCCAAGACCACTTTCAAGCTCTCCATGAAGGGGACCGACGACAACTTTGCCGAGGTGGAGGATTCCCAATACCTCATGACCGCAGAGGAAGTCAAGGCCGCAAGAAAGGAGAACGGCGTCACAGAGGACACCTACACCAAGCCCGATTCCTACTACTTCTTCAAAGAGGAAGCGGTGGGGCATGTCTTCAAGCTCGAGATCTCGCTGGATAAGAGCTATCGCACGAACGGCGAGCTCGCTCCCATTACCGCGGAGTTCGAAGTCGTAAGCGGCTACAATGTCTACGACCAGACGGGCCTCTCCGTGCTCGATAACCTCAACGTCAAGCACTGGGCGGACATCAAGAACGCAGCGGGCGCTCTCGCATGGGACCTCAAGCCCCTCAAGGACTACAACTCGCTCGCAAAGAACGAAGTCACCAAGCAGATCATCTTCCACAACAACATCAACATCGACCCCGACGCTCTCCCCGATTACTACTTCTGGGAAGAGGGAAGAAAGGTCATGGTAGACGGTAAGGAAAGCGATCAGGGCTATGCCACTGCTTATACGGATCTTGCAAACGACAGCACTACCTCGAAAAAGAACTATCACACCAAGCTCAATGGCTCTTTGCGCGATTACGTCAGTCAAGGTACATGGCACAACTTCAATTCTCCCGAGGAGGGCGATCAGAAGGAGGACTACAACGCACTCAGGGTCAACATGCAGAAGGCGATCTACAATATCGCGGGTACCTCCATCGAAGGCAACGGCATGTCGCTCACCTATACCACCGAGGGCAAAAATCACCGTCTGTATTCCGTGCATGATACCGAGTTCGAAACGGAAGCCTCTACCGGCAATTCCAACGTCAACCCCACGGGGCACTGGTCCATCTTTAAGTATGTGGACGAAGCAGTTGTTAAGGCGCAGGAAGCATATCCGAATGCAGACTTCGATGTGGATGTTACGATCAGCAACCTCACCATCCAAGGCAACATGCCCCGCCTTGCCCAAACGGACGGCGAGCCGCCTCAACTCATGGGCGTCAATTCGGCGGTGGACAGCGTGACCTTTGAAAACTGCATCGTCAGCAGACTCTATGTCGTTGCCGTGGGCGACCATGGCGATCAGAGGAGCGACGTCAACTCTGTTGACACCAAAGCGTTCGACGTATTCTCCAACATGTTCTATCTGTGGCGCTCCGACCTCAATGTGACCAACTCCATCTTGCAAGAAGCGGGCGGACCCATCGCGATCCTCTGCGACGGCAGTGAAAAGGGAAGGTCTGATGATAAAGAAGGACCGCACATGTATATCGATGATGTTTCCGTCATTGAATCCTTTGCGGCGGGAACGGAGCCGTGGTATATGCTCAACAGTGCCAACGCGCTCTTCACCATGGTGAAGGGCAACATCGGGCGTACGACCAGAGACGGGCTCGGCCGCGAGATCGTCGAAAAAACATCCGGTGTCGAACTTGTCAACGTCATGGCGATCATCATCTGCGAGCCGGGCGACCTTACGGGGAATTTCCAGCCTCAAGATATGCTTTCGATCACCGGCGGCATCTATCGCGGTGAGAAAGAAAAGTATGAGATGAACAATACGCTCGCGGATCAAAGAGCAAATGCAGCTTTGAATGGGATGCAAGATACCCCCGGGCTTCGTGCGTCTAATGCAGTGCTTTTCCAAAGCGGGGATCTGATCGCGTGGACGGATCTTACCAACGTAACAGGACTTACACCGGAGTCGGCATTCCAGCAAAGTGGAGAGAAGCTTTACGGGACATGGTATAGTAGCCGAGAGCCTTCAGATCTGCTGTTCCTTTCGATGCGTTCGTGCGATGTTGGGAATCCTCTCAGTGTTACGAGCCCGCGCTTTGGCGTTCTCGTTGGCGGTGTCACCAAGGTTGCGCCGCCGGCCCAAGGCTGATTTTCTCAAAAATTCGCCCCAAATTTCAAAACCCCTTCTTCGGAAGGGGTTTTCCCTTATAATGTCAACGCACCAAGGCATTCCGCTATCGTCATGCTGACAGACCAAGCCATTCTAATCACGTCATGTTGACAGACCAAGGCGTTCTAATTACGTCATGTTGAGCGTAGTCGAAACATCACCTCATTATCGTGGTGGTAAGCGAAAACCTTCTTGCTGTCCCTGTAAGGGAAAGTGGCGCACTGCCCTTGTGCGCCGAAAGGGTTCCTCTCCTCATCCGCCCTACGGGCACCTTCCCCAAAAGGGAAGGCAAGGGGTCGCTCACACGGGCAAGGATACGTCCCCCCTTACAGGGGCGCTGAGAAAGTTGAGAAAACGCGGCGGGAAATTCATGCAAAACGCTTGCTTTTTTTTGCAGAGTGCGCTATAATAAAAAAAACTTGATAGCAAAGGCGTTTACAAAGGACGCGTCCGCTTCGGTTTGCCGTATCCAGAGAGTTCCCGTAAGGTGAGAGGGGAGCTGCGGTGCGGGGCGGGTATCACCTTTCAGCCTGCGGGGGGAAATCACAGTAACTCCGCACGGCGTCGCGAACCGTTATCCTCGCGGCAAATGATAGTTTGTTTTGGTGGTTGATATGCCTTCGCGTATTCCAAAACGCGGAGGCTTATATTTTTATCCGTACACCCCAAAAGGCTCTTGCACCGCAGGCCGCATGTTTCGGGAAGACAGAAAAGGAGCATACCATGTACAAGAAAGTAGATACGTCTCTCAACTTTGTTGAACGGGAAAAGGAGATCGTGGAGTTCTGGAAGAACAACCGCGTCTTCGAACGTTCCATCGAGAAAAACGAGGGCGGGGAGGAGTTTTCCTTCTTCGACGGTCCCCCCACGGCCAACGGCAGACCGCACATCGGGCACGTCCTCACCCGCGTCATGAAGGACCTCATCCCGCGCTATCATACCATGAAGGGCCGCCATGTCCTCCGCAAGGCGGGCTGGGATACGCACGGCCTCCCCGTCGAGCTTGAAGTGGAGAAATCCCTCGGCATGGACGGTAAACAAGATATTGAAAAGTATGGCATCGAGCCCTTCATCAAGCAGTGCAAGCAGTCGGTGTGGAAATACCAGAGCGAGTGGGAGAAGATGTCCGACGCTGTCGGCTATTGGGTGGACATGGAGCATCCGTACGTCACCTACCATGACGACTACATCGAGTCCGAGTGGTGGGCCCTCAAAGAGATCTACAAGAAGGGGCTCCTCTACAAGGGCCACAAGATCGTGCCCTACTGCCCCCGCTGCGGCACGGCCATCTCCTCGCACGAGGTGGCGCAGGGCTACAAGCTCGTCAAGGAGACCTCCGCCGTCGCACGGTTCAAGGTGACGGGGCGGGAGAATACCTTCATCCTCGCCTGGACGACCACCCCGTGGACGCTGCCCTCCAACGTGGCGCTCTGCATGAATCCAGATGAGGACTACATCGAGCTCGCCGCGGAGGACGCGCACTACATTTTGGCCGAGGCCCTCGCTCCTAAATTCTTTGAAAACTACGAAGTCGTGGACCGCAGAAAGGGGAGAGAATACGAGGGCACGGCATACGAGCCCCTGCTCCCGTGGGCCAAGGGGGAGCTCGAAGCGGCAAAGGGGAGCTATTTGCGCGTCTACGAAGTCGTCTGCGACGGCTATGTCACGCTCACCGACGGCACGGGCGTCGTGCACATCGCGCCCGCCTTCGGGCAGGACGACTACAACGTCGGCAAAAATTACGGCCTGCCCGTCATCTCCCTCGTGAACGAGCGGGGGAAGTTCGACGGCCGCTGCCCCGAAGTGGACGGGCTCTTCATCAAGGAGGCCGACAAGGTCATCTTAAAACTTCTCAAAACAGAGGGCAAGCTCTTCAAGGCGCTGCCCTTCGAACACGAATACCCGCACTGCTGGCGGTGCGACACGCCGCTCATGTATTATGCCCGCTCGAGCTGGTTCATCAAGACGACGGCCGTCAAAGAGCAGCTCATTGCCAACAACCGCTCCGTCAACTGGATGCCCGCGAGCATCAAGGAGGGGCGGATGGGGAACTTCCTCGAAAACGTCATCGACTGGGGCCTCTCCCGCGACCGCTATTGGGGCACGCCGCTGCCCGTGTGGGTGTGTGAAAAATGCGGGGAGATCGAGGTCATGGGGTCGCGCAAGGAGCTCTCGGAGCGGACGGGCGCACCTTTGGATACCGAACTGCACAGGCCCTACCTCGACAAGCTCGTCTGTAAATGCAAGAAATGCGGCGGCGAGATGAAGCGCACGCCCGAGGTCATCGACTGTTGGTTCGATTCGGGCTCTATGCCGTTTGCGCAGTATCACTATCCCTTCGAGAACAAGGACCTCTTCGAGGAGACTTTCCCCGCCGACTTCATCTCCGAGGCCGTCGACCAGACGCGCGGCTGGTTCTATGTCTTGCTCGTCATCTCGACCATTCTCTTCGGCCGTGCCCCTTTCAAGAACTGCATCGTGCTCGGGCATGTCAACGACAAGGACGGCGTCAAGATGAGCAAGCACAAGGGCAACGTCGTCGATCCCTTCACCGTGCTCGACAAGCAGGGTGCCGACGCGGTCAGGTGGTATTTCTATACCAACAGCGCGCCGTGGATCCCTTCCCGCTTCTATCCCGAGGCCGTCTCCGAGAGCCAGCGCAAATTCCAGGGGACGCTGTGGAATTCCTACGCCTTCTTCACCCTCTATGCCGAGATCGACGGCTACGACCCCTTTAAGTTCGACTTGAAGACGTGCAAGCTCTCCCTCATGGACAAGTGGGTGCTCTCCAAGCTGAATTCCCTTGTGAAGACGGTGGATGAAGGGCTCGCACGCTATGAGATCACCGACAGCGCCCGCGCGATCCAGGACTTCTCCGACGAACTCTCCAATTGGTACGTCCGCCGCGGCCGCGACCGCTATTGGGGCCCCGAGATGACCGAGGATAAGGCGGCGGCCTATACGACGCTCTACACCGTGCTCGTCACCCTTTCCAAGCTCATCGCGCCCTTCACCCCCTTCATGGCCGAGATGATGTATCAAAACCTCGTGCCCGCGTTTTACCCGTCCGAGCCCGTCTCCGTACATCTCTGCGACTACCCTGTCGCGGACATGGGTATGGTCGATGACGTCCTCGAAGAGGAAATGGAGAACGTTTTGAAGGTCGTTGAACTCGGCCGTAGCGCGCGGAATACGAGTTCCATCAAGAACAGACAACCCCTCGCGGAGATGCTCGTCGCCTCCGAGAGAGAGCTCCGTTTGGACGGCGGGTTCGAGGAAGTCGTGCTCGACGAGCTCAACGTCAAAAAGCTCACGCACATCAAGGGCGGAGACGCCTTTGTCACCTATACGCTCAAACCCCAACTCAAGACGCTCGGGCCCAAATACGGCAAAAAGCTCAAAGATATCACCAAATTCCTCTCGGAGTGCGATACGCGCGCCGTCGTGGAGGCGGTGCGGGGCGGCGGGAGCTACACCGTCGATCTCGGCGGGGAAGTGGTGCTCACCGAGGAAGATCTGCAGATCTTCACCTCGTCGGCGGAGGGCTACGCGGCGGCGCAGGGCTACGGCATCACCGTGGCGCTCGATACCCGCCTCGACGAACAGCTCCTCCTCGAAGGGACGGAACGCGAGCTCGTCTCCAAGATCCAGACCATGCGCAAAGAGGCGGGATTTGAGGTGACAGACCGCATTGCCGTATACCATGTCTCAAACGGGCGTGCCAAAACCGTGCTCACGGCTGGCACATTCGCCGCGGACGTTCTCGCGGAGCGCGTCGAAGAGGGGACGCATGAGGGCTTTACCAAGGAGCTCGACATCAACGGCGACAAGGTGACGCTCACGCTCGTGCGCCTTTGAAGTACACATGAAAAAAGAGCCTCCCCTGCGGGAGGCCCTTGCATGCGCGGCGCATTATACCGTGAGGCGTTCGATTGCCTTCTTGTAGACGTTGAGCAGAAGCTCGACGCGCTCGATGGTGATGTGCTCGTCGGCCTGGTGCACGACGGGGGGATCTCCCTCCATCTCGGGGCCGAAGGCGACGCCGTGTTTCAAGGCGCGCGCGTAGGTGCCGCCGCCGATGGCGATGGGCTCCGTCTTCTTGCCCGTGCACTCCTCATAGACGCCGAGCAGGGTCTTGATGAGATCGCTGTCCTTTCTGTTGATGAGGGGCTCCTGATGGTGGATGGTCTCGTATGTCACACCGAAGCGGTTGAGCGCTGCGTAGACGTCATCCACGGACATGGTGGCGGGATAACGGATGTCACAGCAGATCTGCATGTCGTTTTTGCGATACTTGACGATGTTGGGCGACATGGTCAGATACCCCGTTTCATCGTGCAGGTGGCAGATGCCATAGACATCGTCGAAGAGGCACGCGATGGCATGGCGGACGACCTCGCTCTTCTCCTCGAAAAAGCGGAGGATGGGCAGGATGGCGTTCACGCCCTTCTCGGGGGTGGACCCGTGCGCACTCTTGCCGTGTGAGAAGATCTTCTTCCCCTTGATCTCGAGGCCGAGGCTGCGCGCCTTCGTGATGGTGAGCGTGCGGGGCGTCGCCTCGCAGTAGTCGCAGACCATGTTGGTGCTCGAACCTCCCTCCAAAAAGAGGAAGGGGGCCTTGTTCATCTGGAAGTGCAGGCGCACATGCAGGATGCCCTTCTCCGCATAGATGACGGGGAAATCCGCGTCGGGCGAGAAACCCGTCTCGGGAAGGGAGGCGACCTCCTTGTAGTGGTCGATGCACGCCCAGCCCGTCTCCTCATTGCAGCCGACGATGAGCTTGATCTTTTTGGAGGGCTTGAATCCCTCGTCCTTGAGCGCCTTCATCGCGTAGAGACAGCAGATGGCCGGGCCCTTGTCGTCCATGGCGCCCCGCCCCCAGATCTTGCCGTCTTCCACGACGCCGCCGAAGGGGTCCGCCGTCCAGCCGTTGCCCGCGGGCACGACGTCGAGATGGCAGAGGATGGCGAATTCCTCGGGTCCCTCGCCGAATTCCACGTCGCCCACGAAGCCGTCGAAGTTGTGCGTTACAAATCCCATGTCCTTTGCAAGCGCAAGAAAGTGCAAAAGACAGTTGAGCGCGCCCTCGCCGAAGGGTGCGGTATGTGTGTGCTTTTGACGGGAAGAATCAAAACGGATGCTCTCCGAGATGCTCTTCACCGCAGATGCCAAATACTCCTTCATGTCTCGTTTCCTCTCCCGTTTGATGTGTCGGTAACGTAAATAAGTTTGCGCGAGCGGGGATGACCGCAAAAGCTCCCAGCATCGAGACGCAGAAATTGTAGCAAAAAATCACCCCTTTGTCAACCAATAATTTTGATAAAGAAAAAAAGGAAAAATATTATCATAGCAGACCTATTTTTCGTGCAAATTCACGGAAAATATGCTACAATTGTATCCAAGAAGGCAAGAAAAATGCACGAAGGTCACAGAAACCGTATGATGGAAAAAGCAGCGGATGACGTGAAGGCATTCAACGATCACGAGCTTTTGGAGATCGTTCTGTTCCGCGCCATCCCCCGAAAGAATACAAATCCGCTCGCGCACGAGCTCATTTCGGCGTTTGGGTCGCTGGAAGGCGTCTTCGAGGCGTCTATGGAGCAGCTCCTCGGCGTGGAAGGCATCGGGCGATCGACCGCTGCATATATACGAACAGTCGGAGAAATTATACATCGCATCCCCGTGTCGCATCCCGAGCGGCCGAAGGTGTTCAACGTGCAGACGTTCTCCGACTATCTCCGCACGCAATATCACGGGGAGACGGTGGAATACGTCGAGCTCTACTGCCTCGACAGCAAGTATCACATCGGCTTCAAAAAGCGGTTCACTTCCGAGAACGGCGGCCACGCCTTTGTGAGTTCGGAGGAGGTCTCCCGCACGGTGGTCGCCCAGAAGGCGTACGGGCTCGTCGTCGTACACAACCATCCCAAGGCGCCGCCCGTTCCCTCGGAGGAGGACGACGGCTTCACGCACAGGGTGGCCATGCTCTGCGCGCTGAGCGGCATCCTCTTCTTCGACCACATCATCGTCGGGGGCGAGGGGGAGACGTATAGCTACTTCCTATCGGGAAAGATGAACGAGATCCGCACCGAGGCGGAGCGCGTCGTGGGCAAGAGGAGGCTCTGATATGAGATTGTCGGATAAGAACGGCGCGATGCGCTTTTTGTTCGCGCACAGCAAGGGCATCGTCTTCGGATTGCTCGTGCTCTTCGAGATCTTCATCATCGCCAACAATTGGGGGGCCGTCTACTACGCGGACATCCCCTCGTGGTATATCGTATTGCCCGTCTCCGTCTTTCTCACCGTCGAGAACGCCGTCAAGCTGTGGGCGCTCAAAAAGTTCTCCGAGAAGATCGCCTTCTACGTCATGGACGTCGCCGTATTGCTCCTCTTCACCATCTTTACCGACGGCAGCCTGATCTCCACGATGTACATCATCATCCTCTCGGACTTCTACCTGAGCCAGGAAGATCTCAAAAACAACATCATCATGGGGGCGACGTGCATCGGTGTATTTGCCGTCACGTTTGCCGTCTCCAACTCCCTAAAAGGCATCGAGCTCAACGTTATCGGGCTCATTTCGAGCATTTTGAACGACATCCTGCTCATCGCCCTGCACTTTTTCGTGCTCAACTTCGCCATCCAGATCTACCGCAAAAACCAGGAGATCACCAAGGCGCTCGATGAGCTCAACGAGAGCAATGCCAAGTTGCAGGCCGCCTACCGCGAGTTGCAGGAGGTGACGGCGCTCGAAGAACGGCAGCGCATCGCCAAGGACATCCACGACACGGCGGGGCACTCCATCACGACGGTCATCATGCAGACGGAGGCGGCGCGGCTCGCCCTCGATTCCGACCCCGAGGAGGCAAAGCGGCGTATCACGGCGGCCAACTTGCAGGCACGGCACGCGCTTGAAGAGCTCAGGGAGAGCGTGCATCTCCTCTCGGGCATGCGCGAGGGGCAGACGCTGAAACAGATGCTCGAGAGCGTCATCCACGACAGCTCCGACGGGACCGACGTCACCATCCGTTACGACATCGACGACGTCCCGCTCTGTGACGCCAAGCGGAGGTTCGTCTTAAACACACTCAAAGAGGGCATTGCCAACGGCCTGCGCCACGGGAATGCGACGGCGTTCTGGTTCGAGTTCAAGCGGGAGGGGACGATGCTCCGCTTTTTGCTCTCCGACAACGGCACGGGGTGCGACATCTCCGTGCTCAAAGAGGGTTTGGGACTGAGGGGCATGCATACGCGCGCCGAGTCGTTCGGCGGGGACGTGTGGTGCGAAACAGAGCCCGGCGAGGGCTTTGAGATCCATATGAGATTGCCGTGCGACGGCAACGCGGAGGAAAAACAATGATCAAAGTGCTTATCGTAGACGATCAGGCCATCCTGGCCGACGGGATCAAGAGCGTGCTCTCGTCCTGTCCCGATCTCGAAGTCGTGGGGATCGCCCCGGACGGCTCCAAGGCGATCGACGCGGTCGATGCGGCCCGCCCCGACGTGGTGCTCATGGACATCCGCATGCCCAACATGAACGGGGTCATCGCCACCCAGCAGATCAAGAGGCGCAGCCCCGAGACCAAGGTGCTCATCCTCACGACCTTCGACGACAGCGACTACATCCTCAACGCCATCAACAACGGGGCGAGCGGGTATCTCTTGAAGGACGTCTCGGCGGCGGCACTCATCGACGCCGTGAAAAATGCCTATGCGGGGGATACCATCCTGCCCGCCAAGATCGCCCGCAGGATCGCCGACGCCGCGAGAATGGTGAGCTCGGACAGGGAGATCCGCCTGAAAAAGCAATTCTCCTTCTCAGACCGCGAGGTGGAGATCGCCATCATGCTCTATGAGGGCTTTACGAACAAGCAGATCGCCTCTGCCCTCAAACTGAGCGACGGCACCGCCCGCAACTATATTTCATCCATCTATGAGAAGCTCTCCGCCTCCTCCCGCACCGAGGCGGTCGAGAAGATGCGCGCCATTCTGAACGGCTGACCGCAGACATGGTATGCCCAGATGAGGTCAATATGTCCACGGGGAATATTCGGACGGGACCGCTTGCCCGCGGGAAAGGGGAAAATGAACGCGCGGGCTACATAAAAGCAAACAGGTAAAAAATATGGAAATCAAAGATAGGACGATCGCCCTGCTCATCGACTCGGACAACGTCTCCCACAACTATTTCTCCATCCTCCTCGACGAGCTCTCGCAGTATGGCAAGGTGACTTACCGCAGGCTGTATGGGGACTTCACGCGCCCCGAGGCCAACGGCTGGAAGAACGCGCTCCTCGAATACTCCATCGAGCAGATCCAGCAGATCGCCTTCACCAAGGGCAAAAATTGCACGGATTCCAAGATGATCATCGACGCGATGGACATCCTCTATAAGCACAATGTCGACTGTTTCTGCCTCGCCACGAGCGACAGCGACTTCACCAACCTCGCCATGCGGTTCCGCAACGAGAACATCGTCGTCATCGGCGCGGGGGAGGAGAAGACGCCGCAGTCTTTCCGTCGGGCCTGCGATATCTTCATCGCCATCGACGAACTCTTGAAGGCCAAGGACGAGCCTGCGCCGCAGCAGGTGCAGCGCGGAAAGAAGACGGGTGCGGCAAAGCCCGTTCCGCAGAAGAAGGCGCTCAGGAATGTGCAATCGCTCATCAAAGCGGCGCGGCAGATCATCGAAGACGGCGCCGACCCCGACGGCTGGATGCACTTTTCGGCATTTATGAACGAGATCTGGCGGCGGGAGAACGACTTCAACCCCACGCTCTATGGGTTTGAGAGCAGCCGTCCCATCCCGTTTTTCAAGAGTTTGAAGTCCAAGGGGAAGCAAGTATTCCGTTTGGAGAAACTTTCGAACATCGACAAGATCCGCCTCGCCTGAGAGCGCCCTTGGCGTCCAAGCCGTGTGAACGACCCTTGGCGCCC
>CANQJJ010000050.1 GCA_947624215.1 uncultured Clostridia bacterium | reverse complement strand
GTAATTCTCTTATTTACGGCAGTTCTTCTCCTTCTCTCCATGGCGCTCATGACGGGCTGCGGGAGAAGATATGATGAAGTCAAGGACAATGGAAAGTATGATGTTGTCCTGAGAGTCGAAGATAACCACGGCATGGGGTATATTTTTAATCTCGGTACGGATGAGATCCATATTTCCTATCCATATACGGGAGAAAAAATTAAGTATAAGATGGAAGGATATATGCTTCCCAACGCCCCGCACTCTAACATTTGGTGGATCCCACCTAATACCATTTCATCTTCTGGAGATAAAATCGCCTATAGTACAGCCTATTGGGATGAAGAGAATCATCTTACAGAACGTGTTCCCCATGAGACGCTTGAAAAAGGAAGGTATCGGTTTCAATATAAAACTTCAACAACTATTGGTGGCGATTTTCGCCGTCGTACAATGAGTCTTTATATTACTGTATACTGAACGGATGTCCGATTTTTATTGAGGGCGGGGAGCAGGGAGGCCGAAAAACCTCCTCCTTAGGGAGGAGCTGTCACAAAGTGGCTGAGGTGGGGGAACAAACTGTTCCTTCTATTTTTTTATAGGATCTTTTATAAGATTTTATAAGGTTGGCCAATAGTCCCCACCCTCGTGCCCCCTCCCCAAGGAGGGGGTATCGCTTGGATTGGGGCTCATTGCGGACATGGTGGTCTCAAACGAAGTCTGCGGTTGTGGCAAGCGCGCGCCCTCTTGCTGTCCCTGTAAGGGAAAGTGGCGCACTGCCCTTGTGCGCCGAAAGGGTTTCTGTTCTACGGTTCCATGTGCGTAAAACCCCTCAGGCCCGCAAAGGGCGCGGGCCAGCTCCCCTTACAGGGGCGCCAAGGGATCGCTCACACGAAGTCCGCGGTGGTGGTAAGCGCGTCATCCTGAGCCGTAATGGCAATACGAAGTCCGACGCGGCTGTCCCCGAAGGATCCCGAAGTACGAAGTCCGACCCTCATACCGACCCCGAGGCGTAGCCGAGCGGGGAGCGTATCTTGAGCGAATTGGCACAATAGATTCTCATCAGCCAATGCTGATGTTTTCATTGCACTTGATCGCTCAAGATTCACTCGGGCTTCCGCCCTCGGAATGAGGGTCGCTCACACGGGCTTGGGCGTAGCAAGATTCTTCGCGGATGGACAGTTCGTTGAAACTCAAACCGTTACGGCTCAGAATGACGCTTTGATTGAGCTTGGGCGTGGTTGTGGTAAGCGGGTCATACCGAACGCGGCGCCCTTGCCGCGTGAGTGTATCCCCTCAAACGAAGTCCGCGGTGGTGGTAAGCGCGTCATCCTGAGCCGTAATGGCAATACGAAGTCCGACGCGGCTGTCCCCGAAGGATCCCGAAGTACGAAGTCCGACTATCGCTCACACGAGCTTGGTCGTAGCAAGATTCCTTCGCGGATGAGCAATTCGTTAAAACTCAAACCGTTGCGGCTACTTCGCGCTACGCGCTCGTGTCGACCTTAGTAGCACAATCAGAAGCCTCGGTCGGTCAGAATGACGCGCGCGGAGCGCGCGCGGGCGTTTACACGGGGCCTGTCGCCACCCCACCTCCCTCCCCCCCTCCCATGGAGGGGGCATGCTTGGGCTCGGATACGTCCCGCTTACAGGGGCGCCAAGGATCGTTCACACAATACTTGTTCGTTCCCTTACCAAATAAAATTGGCGCGGGTGCTCTCGCCGTTGTCGATGAGGATGTCCTGCGCCGTCATGGAGCGGTTGACCGCGGCCACAAAATACACCCACTCCGCGATCTCCTCGGCCGTCGCCCATTTTTTCAGCGGCGTCTCCGCCATGATCTGCTCCCACAGGTGCGCGTCGTGCATGACGCGGTCGTTGAGCGCCGTCGTCACCCCGCCCGGGGAGATGCTGTTGGCCGTTGCGCCCCACTTGGCGACGCGCAGGGCGACGTTCTTCATATAGGCCACCATGCCCCCCTTGCTCGCAGCATATTCGGGGAACTCCGCCCCCGTCGTGGCACTCGCCGACGCGACAAAGACGACGCTCCGCATCTGCGGGCCGAGCAGGGCCTCCGTGACGCGGATGGTGCCCTTGAGGTTGACGTCGATGTCCCGCCCGCTGTCTTGCACGCCGGCATTGTTGATGAGAATGTTCACGTTCTCCAAGGGGGGAAGGGGGTCTTTTGCGATGTCGCAGATCGCGTGCCGGTAGCCCGCCTCGGCGATGGAGGAGGGGAGCATGTCCAAGCCCGTGACTTCGTGACCGCAGGCGAGAAATTTTAAGGCGACCGCACGGCCGATCCCGCGCGCGCTGCCCGTGACGACGATGTGCATCTCAGGCCTCCTTTCCGACGGCTTGGAAATATTCCCTGCCCACGCCGCGCTGTTTCCATGCCCCGCAGACGCGGTAGCCCAAGGGCGAAAAGAGCATTTCGATGAGGAGCTCCGCGACCATGCCCGTCGCCGAACACGTCAGGCACTGCACGATCGTCCACCCGAAGAAGAAGTGGGAGACGAGCAGGGCGAAGGTGAGATTGTCGCAAAACTGCCCGACCGCCGTCGAGAGATAGGTGCGGCAGGCGTAAGCGGCAAAGCCGTCGGGATTTTTTTTGAAGAGCAGGCCGATGCCGCGGTTGGAGAAGTTGTTGACGACGGCCGAGAGCACGAACGCCGCCGTACTCCCGAGGACGACATACCACGTCCCGCCGAACGTCGAATCGAGGGCGTCGTTGAGGACGGGGAGCTCGCCGAAGTCAAAATAGGCACCCCATGTCCCGGGGATGAGGCTCGCGAGATAGAGAATGAGGCAGAAGAGCAGGTTTACCGCGATCGCCGTGACGGAGAGGAGAGTGGCCGCCGCAGGCCCGAAATGCTTGGTGAGAACGTCCATACACAAAAAGGCCACCCACGATACGATGATGCCGGCATCGAGGGCGAGCCATTCAAGCGGGATATTCAGGCTCTTGTTCGCGAGCAGGTTCATCGCAAAGACGGAGAGGATGAAGAGGGCGAACGTGAGCGGGGGGACGGAGCGTAAAAGGGTGCGATAGTTTGCAAAAAATTGTTTGACGCGCTTCATGAGAAGTCTCCTTGTTTTGTTTGCACAGATGTGCATTCCCGCATGGCGGGTGCGCAGGGTGGTTTTCAAGGTGACACCCCGCTTTTTCCTCTATTATACGACTTTTTTCGCCCGATGTAAAGCGATAATACGGCCCGAAATCATTTCCGCCGCAAAAAATCCGTATCGTAAAATTTATGATAATAATTTGAAAATAAGGCACCCACATTGCGGACATGGGTGCCTTGGTTTTTGTCTTATGGGTTATTTGTGGAGGATAAGGCTCTTGCCCGTCATCTCCTCGGGGATGGGCAATCCCATGATCTCGAGGAGGGTGGGAGCGAGGTCGGCAAGGATGCCGTCGTCGCGCAGTTTGGCGCCTTCCTTCTTGTATTTCTCGGAAATGAGCACGACGGGCACGGGGTTGGTCGTGTGTGCCGTGAAGGGGGAGCCGTCGGCGTCGATCATCTTGTCGGCGTTGCCGTGGTCGGCCGTGAGAATGGCCGCGCCGCCCATCTCCAAAATTTTGTCTACGACGCGCTGCACGCACTCGTCCACCGTGTGCACGGCCTTGACCGCCGCGGGGATGACGCCCGTATGGCCCACCATGTCGCAGTTGGCAAAGTTCAGGATCATCACGTCGTATTCGCCCGTCGAAAGCTCGGCGAGGGCGCGCTCGGTCACCTCATAGGCAGACATTTCGGGTTGCAGGTCGTAGGTAGCCACCTTGGGAGAATTGATGAGCACGCGCACTTCGTTCTCGTTGGGGGCCTCCACGCCGCCGTTGAAGAAGAATGTGACGTGTGCATATTTCTCCGTTTCGGCGATCCTGAGCTGCTTTTTGCCCATTTTTGCGAGGTACTCGCCGAGCGTGTTCTCCATGCTCTGCTTGGGGAAGGCGATCTCCACGCCTTCGAATGCGGCGTCGTAGACGGTGAAGCAGACGTAGACGGGGTGCAAAAAGCCCGTCTTGCGCGCAAAGGCCGTGCCCTTGGGGACAATGAACTCCTCCTGCGAGAAGGCGCGGGTGATCTCGCGCGCACGGTCGGGGCGGAAGTTGAAGAAGATGATGGAATCGCCCTCTCCGACAAGCGCCACGGGGCCGTTCTCATCGCAGATGTTGGTGGGGAGCACGAACTCATCGGTGACGCCCGCCGCATAGGAGGCCTCGAGTGCCGCAACGGGGTCCTCCGCGTGGATGCCCGTGCCGAGAGTGAGCATGTCGTAGCTCTTTTCCTCGCGGTCCCAATTGTTGTCGCGGTCCATGGAATAGTAGCGGCCCGAGAGAGAAGCGAGCTTGCCGTAGCCCAACTGATGCATCTTATCGAGCAGCTGTTGCACATAGTGCACGCCCGAGGTGGGGGAGACGTCTCTCCCGTCGAGGAAGGCGTGGACATACGTCTCGGGTACGCCCCGCCTTTGCGCCATTTCGAGCAGGGCAAAGAGATGGGTGATGTGGCTGTGGACGCCGCCGTCGGAGAGCAGGCCCCAGAGGTGGAGCTTCTTGCCGTTGTCGCGCGCGCTGTCCATGGCCTTGATGAGGGCGGGATTTTCGAAGAAGTCGCCCTCCTCGATCGCCTTGGTGATCTTGGTGAGGTCCTGATAGACGATGCGGCCCGCGCCGATGTTGAGGTGCCCGACCTCCGAGTTCCCCATCTGCCCGTCGGGGAGCCCTACGGAGAGCCCGCTCGCGCCGAGCTTGGAGGAGGGGTAGGTCTTTCTGAGTTTGACGACGTTTTTGCTGCCGTCCATGTAGATGGCATTCCCTATGACGAGGGGGTTGATGCCGTAGCCGTCCATGATGATGAGTGCATAAGGTTTCTTATCCATACCGTCCGTTTCCTTCTTTGCTTAGAGTACCTCCATATTATACAAGATATCGCGGCCAAATGCAAGTGTTGAGGGAAGAGTTTTGGAAAATTCGGGGAAAATTTCCCTGCCTTGGCAAAAAAATGCGGCGCCGAACGGGGAAAATAGCGGCACTGCGCGGGGAAAAAGGCGCGGCGGGTATGGAAAAAAGCGCGGCGGGCAGGGATTTTTTCACAAAACTAAGATACTTTCTTGACGGAAACCGCGCGGAATGCTATAATAGAAAGGAACGTGGACACGAAGGAGAAAGCATATGTCTTTGCTGAAAGAGAGTTTGTGCAGTTGTTGCGGGGCGAAGGTGGATCCGCGGGAGGCCGTGGACGGGGTGCTCGAATGCCGCTATTGCGGAACGTTTCTCACCTTCCCAAAGCCCGATTCCAAGGTGCTGGATCTTTTGAGAAGCGGCGAACACGACTTAGACAGCCGTGACTTCGACCGCGCCTATGAGGCGTATTCCAAGGCCGCCGAACTCGACCCCGCCGAGCCCGAGGCCTACTTCGGTATGGCGCTTTCTACTTTCAAAGTGCAATACCTCAAAGACGAGGTGCACGGGTGTCTGCAACCCATCTGCTATGAGATCTCCAAGCGTGTTTTCAGCGAGGATCCCAACTATCAAAAGGCCCTTGAATTTGCCACGGATGAGCAAAAAGAGGTATACCATGTCCGCAGTCAGGCCATCGACAGCATCCGCGAGGAGTTCTATGAACTTGAAAAGAGCGGGGTAGATTACGACTGTTTCCTGTGCGCCAAAGTGAGCGAATCCGACGGGAGCCGGCGCCATACGGCCGACTGCGAGCGCGCGAACGACATCTATCATTACCTCAAAGACAACGGCTACAAGCCATTCTTCTCGGAGCGGGAGATGAAGGGGCGCGTGGGGAGCGCCTACGAAGCGCTCATTTTGTATGCGCTCTATAAGTCAGAGTGCATGCTCATCGTGTGCTCGGACGAGGCGTATTTGCAGACCAAGTGGGTGAAGAACGAGTATCTCCGCTTTTTGCAGATGATGAAAGATGAGGACAAGGAACGGGACGCGCTGACGTTCGTGTTCTACGGCACGCCTATCGAGAGTCTCCCCTTTGGCACGAGTAAGAAAATTCAGGGCATTGATTTTTCCAAAGAACGTGACGCGTACCCGTTGATCACAAAATATGTCGAGGCGCATACCCTCGAGGCCCGTGCAAAGCGAAAAGCGTCTAAATATAAATATTGCACGGCGTGCGGGGCAGAGAACCTGCCGTCTGCGAAGTTCTGCCAATCCTGTGGCAAGGCGGAATTTGCCGAGAGCAAGGAAGAGGCTTTTCGCGTCATGACGGAGAACAGGGTGCGCGCGGAGTATGAGGAAAAGCTGAAAGCTATGCAGAAGGCCCAGGAGGAGGCTTTACGCAAGGCCCAAGAGGAAGCCGAACGGAAAGCAAGGGAAGAGGCCGAGCGGAAAGCAAGGGAAGAGGCCGAACGCAGGGCAAAGGAAGAGGCCGAGCGGAAAGCAAGGGAAGAGGCCGAACGCAGGGCAAAGGAAGAGGCCGAGCGGAAAGCAAGGGAAGAGGCCGAGCGCAGGGCAAAGGAAGAGGCCGAGCGGAAAGCAAGGGAAGAGGCCGAGCGCAGGGCAAAGGAAGAGGCCGAGCGCAGGGCAAAGGAAGAGGCCGAGCGGAAAGCAAGAGAAGAGGCCGAGCGGAAAACAAGGGAAGAGGCTGAACGGAAAGCAAAGGAGGAGGCTGAACGCAGGGCAAAGGAAGAGGCCGCGCGGAAAGCCAAAGAAGAAGCCGAACGCAGGGCTCAAGAGGACTCTGAAGCGATATACCAAAAGGGTACAATGGCTTATAATGCTCAAAACTATGCGGAGGCAGTGGAGTGGTATAGAAAAGCCGCCGAGCAAGGACATGCGAAAGCGCAAAATTGGTTGGGTGAATGCTACTATTATGGCCATGGAGTTACGCAAGACTATGCAGAGGCAGTAAAGTGGTATAGAAAAGCTGCCGAGCAAAGGGATGCGAGTGCGCAAAATAATTTAGGCTATTGCTATTATTACGGTCGAGGTGTAACGCAAGACTATGCAGAGGCAGTGAAGTGGTTTAGAAAAGCCGCCGAACAAGGGAAAGCCAATGCACAAAATTGGTTGGGCTATTGCTATAAACACGGCCAGGGTGTAACGCAGGACTATGCTGAAGCGGTGAAATGGTACAGGAAATCCGCCGAACAAGGAAATGCAAGTGCGCAATATAATTTAGGCTATTGCTATAATTACGGCCAGGGTGTAACGCAGGACTATGCTGAAGCGGTGAAATGGTACAGGAAATCCGCCGAACAAGGGAATGCAAATGCGCAAAATTATTTAGCCGATTGCTATTATAACGGTCAAGGCGTAACGAAGGACTATGCCGAAGCAGCGAAATGGTACCAAAAAGCCGCCGAGTATGGATTTGCGGATGCGCAATTTCATTTAGCCGATTGCTATTATAACGGTCAAGGCGTAACGCAGGATTATGCCGAGGCGGTGAAGTGGTACCAAAGAGCTGCCGAGCAGGGACATGCGAAAGCACAAAAATGGTTGGGCAATTGCTATTATTACGGTCAAGGCGTGAAGCAGGATTATGAGGAAGCAGTAAACTGGTTTAGAAAATCTGCCGAGCAAAGCAATGAATTGGGGCAATATAATTTAGGCTATTGCTATTATTATGGCCGAGGCGTGTCGCAGGACTATGCAGAGGCGGTGTATTGGTTTTGGAAATCCGCTGAGCAAGGGTATTCGTATGCGCAAAAATGGTTGGGCAATTGCTATTATTACGGCGAAGGCGTGACGCAGGACTATGCGGAGGCGGTGAAGTGGTTTAGAAAATCCGCCGAGCAAAACAATGAATTGGGGCAATATAATTTAGGCTATTGCTATTATTACGGCCGAGGTGTAACGCGGGACTATGCGGAGGCGGTAAAGTGGTACAGAAAAGCCGCCGAACAAGGGCAAGTCGATGCGCAAAATTGGTTGGGCATTTGCTATTATAACGGCATAGGTGTAACGCAGAACTATGCAGAAGCGGCGAAGTGGTACAGAAAAGCCGCCGAGCAGGAGGAAATGTACGCACAATATAATTTAGCCGATTGCTATGAAGACGGAAAAGGCGTAGAGAAAAATAAACGCGAGGCCATAAAGTGGTACAAAAAAGCGGCCGAGCAAGGGCATGAAGACGCCAAGAAGGCACTGGTGAGATTGCACGTGAAGAGATGACGGCAACGCCGATGGGGCAGAGCGCAAAAAGCGGCGTCTTCCCCCAAAACGCGGTGCGAAATTTGTTGCAAAAGCGGCGCAAACGTGCTAAGATAAATGGGACATCCAAGGGCGGTCGGAATATGGACAGCAAAAAACTCAAATCTTTCCTTGTCATCTTTTTCCTCTCCTATTGCATCCCCATCGTGACCTCCGGCATTGTGCGCGCGATCGCCATCTATACCTTCGTCACGCCCAATACCTTTGCCCCCGGCGGCATCAACGGCCTCGCCGTGCTTCTCGAATACATCACGGGACAAGCCGGCTTCAAGATAAACTCGGGGTATTTCCTCATCATCTTTAATGTGCCGCTCTTCTTTGTCGCATGGTTCATGCTCGGCAAGCGGGAGGCGATCATCGCAACGGGCTCCATGCTCTTCACTTCGGGCCTGCTCATCCTCTTCGACTACATCCCCGGCTTCCCCATCTACGGGGAGGAGACGGAACGCGCCACGGCCACGGGCATCCTCGCAGCCGTCGCAAGCGGCATTTTGCTCGGCGCGGCACTCGCGATCATGCTGAGGAGCTGCGGCACGGCGGGGGGTACCTCCATCATCGCCTCCGTCGTCAAGAAGAAGTGGAAATATATGAGCGTGAGCTGGCTCACCTTCGGCTTTGACGCCATCGTCGTTGTCGCGTCCTTCTTTGTCTACAACAGCGGCGGGTCGTTCATGGCCAAGCTCGATCCCGTGCTCCTCGCCCTCGTCTCCCTGTTTGTGACGAGCAAGACTTCGGACATCATCATCCACGGCTTCCAGACGGCGTATAAGTTTGAGATCGTCACCGACCACCCCGAGGAACTTGCCAAGGAGATCATGGAGAAGACGCACCACGGGGTCACGCTCATGCACGCGACGGGCATGTATACCCACGGCGACAAGAGCATGCTCATCTGCATCATCCGCAAGCGCCAGATCGCAGACGTTCAGCGCATCATCAAGAGCCATCCCGACACTTTTGCCTTCTTCTCGCAGACCTCCGAAGTCTACGGCAAATTCGCAAAATAGGGGATCTTCAAGGCATTCCAATCACGTCATGCAGACCAAGCGTTCTAATTACGTCATGCAGACCAAGCGTGCCCCCTCCGTGGGAGCCAATCCAAGCGTGCCCCCTCCATGGGAGCCAATCCGAGCGTGCCCCCTCCATAGGGGCCAACCCAAGCGTGCCCCCTCCATGGGAGGGGGGTAGGGGGGTGGGGTGGCGACCAAGCCCAATCGAAGCGTCCCGCGCGCTCCGCGCGCGTCATTCTGTCCGACCGAGGCTTCTGATTGTGCTACTAAGGTCGACACGAGCGCGTAGCGCGAAGTAGCCGATAGAGCATGACTTTCATCGACCTGCCCATCCGCGAAGAATCTTACTACGACCAAGCTTGTGTGAGCGACCCCTTGCTGTCCCTGTAAGGGAAAGTGGCGCACTGCCCTTGTGCGCCGAAAGGGTTTCGTCCTCATTCCAATGGCTTAGGCCCTACCTTATAAACACTAAATAAACTACAAAATCACTCCCCGAGAGGGGATTTTTTTGTTTCAAATGAAAAAAGTTCAGAATGTGCAGCAAAATTTGTTTACATTTCTCTTGACATGTTTTCAAAATACTCCTATAATACAGAAAAAAATGAGAAATGTGAGGCACTTATGAAGTTCTCTGCCGTAGTTTCAATGGTGTTGTTGTCGATCGTTGTCTGCGTGACTTCCTGGTTTGGTTCCGTCGTGTGCAGTGCGGCCATGGACCCCTTGTATCAGGCCTATGAGCGGGCCGAGGAGGCGGGTTTTGTCGGCGATTACGATGCGTGGATCGACTCGCTTTCCGAGGCCGACACTCAGCGCGGCGCGGGCGTGGGCGATATCTACGTGGACGAGAACGGCGAACTCATCGTGGAGTTTTCCGATGGGCGAAGGTTGAACTGCGGCGTTGTGCGCGGGCGTGACGGTGCATCGGGCGAGCGGGGCGACGCGGGCGCCGACGGCGTCGGAGTTTCGCGTGCGTATGTGACCGAAAGCGGCGACCTCGTGCTGGAACTTTCCAACGGCGAAATAATTTTGTGCGGCCATGTTGCGGGCATGGATGGCACCGATGGCGTCAACGGCAAAGACGGAACCGACGGAAAGGATGGTGTAGACGGAAAGGATGGGGAAAATGGTAAAGACGGAGCTCAGGGTCCGCAAGGAGAACAGGGCAAACAGGGTGAAAAAGGTGAGCAAGGCGAGAAAGGCGAGACGGGAGCTCAAGGTCCCCAAGGTGAGCAAGGCGAGACGGGAGCTCAAGGTCCGCAGGGTGAGAAAGGCCAAGACGGGAAAGATGGTGAAGATGGCAAGGATGGAAAAGACGGCGCGACGTGGTACACGGGGGAGGGCGAGCCCAAGGAAGAAGTCGGTGTCGAGAATGATTTTTACCTTGATGTCTTGACTTTCAATGTGTATCATAAAACTTCATCCGGATGGCTTTTGATAGGTAGCATCAAGGGCATGGATGGCACGGACGGCGTCAACGGCAAGGACGGAGCCGACGGAAAAGACGGCGTCGACGGGAAAGACGGAGCCGACGGAAAAGACGGCGTCGACGGGAAAGACGGGGCCGACGGCAAGGATGGCGCGGACGGACGAGATGGAGTCGATGGAAAGGATGGAGAAGATGGTAAAGACGGCGCCCAAGGCCCGCAAGGCGAGCAGGGAAAACAGGGTGAGAAAGGTGAGCAAGGCGAGAAAGGCGAGACGGGAGCTCAAGGTCCCCAAGGTGAGCAAGGCGAGACGGGAGCTCAAGGTCCGCAGGGTGAGAAAGGCCAAGATGGGAAAGACGGTGAAGACGGCGAGGACGGAAAAGACGGTGCGACGTGGTACACAGGAGAGGGCGTGCCCGAGGAAGAAGTTGGTTTGGAGAATGATTTTTACCTTGACATTTTGACGTTCAATGTCTACCACAAGACAGCCTCTGGGTGGCTTTTGATAGGCAGCATTAAGGGCATGGATGGCACGGACGGCGTAGACGGACGAGATGGTGTAGACGGTAAAGACGGTAAAGACGGTAAAGACGGTGAAAAAGGGGAGCAAGGTCTCCAGGGAGAAAAAGGAGAGAAGGGAGAGCAAGGAGAGAAAGGGGACAAGGGCGACACAGGCGCACAGGGAGAACGCGGTCCCCAGGGCGAAAAGGGCGATCCCGGGATTCAAGGTCCCCAAGGAGAAAAGGGTCAAGACGGCAAAGATGGTGTCGACGGCAAGGACGGTAAAGACGGTGTCGACGGCAAGGATGGCGTGGACGGCAAAGACGGAGATTCACCGGTCGTCAGAGATGGATATTGGTGGGTAGGCGAGGAGCGCGGCGTCGAGGCATACCATGTCTTTGATGGGGCGTGGTCTGTTGAGGTCGAGCCTACTTGCAGTGCCGAGGGGATTGAGGTGCGGAAGTGTCAACATGAAGGGTGTGAGGCGCGCGAATATCGGCCGATGAAACGGCTGGCACACACCTTGCAGGGGGCGGGCGTGTTGCGGGAGGCCACCTGCAAGGCGACGGGCCTGAAATCCTGCTATTGCACCGTCTGTGGGGAGATGTTTACGCAGGAGATCCCCATGGTGGGGCATAATTACAGCGAAAAAACGCACATGTGTGAGTGGTGCGGGGAAGAGGATCCCATCGCATTCGCCTATACCATGTCTGAGGATGGCATCACGATAACGGGTATGGGGCGGATGTCGGGCGTTGAACTTGAGATCCCTGCGGAGATCGAAGGATACAAAGTACTCGGCATCGGCGAAGGGGCATTTTCGGGCGCGGAGGACTTACAAACCGTGACGATCCACGTCCCGATCATCGGGGCAAACGCGTTCAGCGGGTGCACCAATCTCAAAACGGTCATACTTTGCGAGGGCGTGACGGAAGTAAAAGAGGGGGCCTTC
>CANQJJ010000049.1 GCA_947624215.1 uncultured Clostridia bacterium | reverse complement strand
GCGTCCTCTAAATTGGCATTCCCCCAAAGAATACATCTTAGACTATCTCCATGACGGCCTCTTGCACTGATTTTTTTTCCAACCCCGTCTCATATGTTTGACAAACCTACATTGCCCAAAAACGGGAAAACGGGCAAAGGCGGGGATTCAAAGAAGCCCCTCGAGGAGGATCTTGACGCCGATAAGGATGAGCACGATGCCGCCGAGAAGTTTTGCCTTGTCTGCAAAGCGGTCGCCGAGCTTTTTGCCGATGAAAACTGCCGCCGCCGAGAGCAAAAATGTGATGACGCCGATGACGACGGAGCACCATACCACAGACATGGGTAGGCCGTTTGAGGTCTCTGTGGCCAAAAATGCCACGCCGACGGCGAGTGCGTCGAGGCTGGTCGCGAGCCCCTGCACGAGGATGGCGGAGACCTTCACGCCACCCTGCGAAGAGCTCTTTTCCGCGTGTTTTTGTTCGAGAAAGAATTCGACGACGGCCTTCCCCCCGATGAACGCGAGCATGGCAAAGGAGAGCCACGGCGCGATCTTTTCGACCACGGAGGTAAAGATGCCGCCGAAAAAGTAGCCGAGAAGAGGCATGAAAAACTGCATCCCCCCGAACACGGCGGCGATGAGGAAAAACTTCCCCCACCCCATCTTGGGCTCGGACATGCCGTCGGTCATGCCCGCCGCAAAGGCGTCCATCGCAAGCGCGGCGCCGATCAGTAGTATCTCCCAGATCTGCATATCTATTTCTATTGCACGCCGGAAAAAATCATGTCCGCCGTTCTCAGAGTTTTTTCTCGATGGCGCGGGCACGCTTTACGGGAACGGGCGCCGTCTGCTGCGTGCACAGCTCGGTCCTGAGAACAGTCCCTTCGGCAAGCGCTCCGTCCAAGGGCGCAAGAACTTTGTCCCCCGCCGACACAAAGAAGGGCGCGAGGTACCAATGCGGCGCCCCCTCTATCTCCACTTTGGCAAACAGCATGCTCTCGTTGCGGGCAAGGACGCCCCCGCTCAGCGAATGGATCATAATGCCTCCTCAGAACAGCGGTGCGAAAATTTTGGCGATCTCACAGATGACGCGCCACACCACGTTGCGCTTGGCGTCCTCCACCGTCTGCTCCTTGGAGACAGCAAAGGTGGCCACCATGTCCGCCTTCACGTCTTGAATAGACTTCGTGCGGTACAAAAAGACGGCGTTCTCGAAGTGGTAGAGGAAGGAGCGGTAGTCGAAATTGACGGTGCCCACCGTCGCCACGTCGTCGTCGGAGAGGATCATCTTGGCGTGCACGAAGCCGGGCGTATACTCGAAGATCTTTACCCCGCCGTTGATGAGCGCCAGATAGTTGGAGCGGGTGAGCGAGAAGGCGACCTTCTTGTCGGGGATGTGGGGAGTCAGGATGCGCACGTCCACGCCGCGGCGGGCGGCCATCACGAGCGCCTCGCGCATGCGGTAGTCGATGATGAGATAGGGCGTGGTGATGTAGACATAGTCGCGCGCGGCATTGATGATGCTGATGTAGACGTCCTCGCCGATGTGGCGGTCGTAGAGCGGGGCGGGGCCGTCGCAGTAGGGCTGTACCAAGCCCTCCCCCTCCGCGCGGTACTCGGTGAGATAGGGCGAAATATCCTCGGCTTTGCGGGTCTGCAAGTCGTACATCCGCAAAAAGCTCACGGTGAAGTTGCGCACGGCCGCTCCCTCGAGGCGGATGGCGGTATCCTTCCAATAGCCGAAGGGATGCGTCTCGTTGACGTATTCGTCCGCGAGATTGAGCCCGCCCGTGTAGCCCACCTTGCCGTCGATGACGGTGATCTTTCTGTGGTCGCGGTTGTTGTGGACATTGGTGACGACGGGGACGAAGGGATTGAACTTGACGCACTTGATACCCTTCTGGCGGAGGGTGCGGTGGTAGTTGACGTGGACCTTGGCCATACAGCCGATGTCATCATACATCAGGCGCACCTCCACGCCCTCCTGCGCCTTCTGTTCGAGCACTTCGAGGATGGAATTCCAGAACTTGCCGCGCTCGAGGATGAAGTATTCCATGAAGATGAACTTCTCGGCGCGTTTGAGGTCGGCAAGATAGGTCTGCCACATGGCCTCGCCCGAGGGGAAATACTGCGTGGCGGTGCCGTCGTGGATGACTGCCGAGCTCTCCGACGTCGAAAGCGATTCGCTCACGGCCGCCCAGCGCCCCATCCTGTCACGCAGCACGTCGCGCGGGATCTCCTCGGGGATGGCGGAGGAGGTCTTCAACGCGGCCTCGCGATACAGCCTGCGCGCACGGCGGGAGGGCTTGTGGGAGGAGAAAGTCGCGTAGATCGCAACGCCCAAGATGTTGAGTATGACGATGCAGAGGAGCCACGGGACCTTCGTCTCGGGTACCATGTCGCGGTTGGCGGCGTGCAAAACGCACACGAACAGGATGAGATAGTTGAGCACGGTGAGCGAGGTCGCAACGTAGGGCTCGATCTGGGGGAAGGCCGCGACGAGCACATAGTCCACGAAGAGCAGCGCCCCCGTGATGATGGAAAAGAGGAGCAAAAAGAGCAGGACGATCGTGAGCCCGACCAGCGTGAACCTGCTGAATATTTTTTTGATGAACTTCATACGCACCTCCTAAATTTTTTCGTATACCGTGCACCCGCACGGGGCTTGGACGGAGGAATACTGCGCCCAACCGTCGAGGAGCACGTCTTTGCGCGGCGTGTGGAGACGCCGTAGCGCGGGCATCCCGAGGAAGGCGGAGCGGGAAATATTTTCGGGCGGCACCCCGCACAGCGTGACTTCTTCTATGGGCGTTCCCGTGAGCGCATACGCGTCAACAAAGCCGCCGCGGACGGTCAGCGAAGCAAGTGTTGCGGGCATGGTATTGCCCTCGTCCGTCCAGAACAGCCAAGCGAGGGTCCCGTCGAAGGCCGTGACGCGCGTCTTGCTGTTCCCGAGGAAGGGCAAACTGAGCGCGGTGAGCGCCCTGCATGCGGAGAGCGCGCCCATGTCGGCATAGTCGCAGTCGGCAACGGTGAGCTGCACCGCGGAAGGGAGCGAGGCGACCAACCGGGTGCGCCCCGCCGACGTCAGAAAGAGAGAATCCCCCTCTGCGCGGTAAGGGGCCTCGGCGTCGAGCTTGCAAACATTGCTTCGGACAAGGTCCGCAGCGCTTATCTCGGCGTCCGCACGCACGGAGAGTGCCGTCGCGCCCACGTCCCCAAGATAGTGCGCGGGAAGACTTCCCTCCAAGAGTACGACGCGATCGGCGCATACCATGTCCGAACGCGATACCTTTGTACCGTCAAATGCGAACGCCTCTCCGGAGTAGTAGAGGGTGCGGCCGAAGGTCATGAAGAGCGCGGCCCGCTCGATGGGAGCAAGCCCCTGCGTATCCAGCGTGATGAGGTCGAAGAGGTTCCCCTCCGAGAGCGCGGTGCGCACCGTTTCGAAGCATTCCCCCGCCTCGATGACGCCCTCTTCGCTCCCGCGGCGGAGCACGATCTCCCCCTCCCGCACGCCTGCGATCGCGCCGAGCACCTCCGCATAGGCCTCCTCGCGCGCCCCGCTCTCCCACAGGCAACGGATACGCCTGTCTGCGGACGTCCGCACGGGGATATGCAAGAAGAACGCGAGGATACAGGCCGCCGCCAACAAGAGAGCGGCTGCGGCCGCGATGACGTTCCGCCGCGTCACCATTTCAGGCGGTGCAGCTCGCCCGCGCGTTCCAGCCCAGCAAATCCCTGCTGGCGCAGCGCCTCATAGACGGCCACCGCCACGCTGTTGGAGAGGTTGAGCGAACGCCTTCCCTCGGACATGGGGATACGCACGCACGCCGCACTGTCGCGCACGAGCACTTCCTCGGGGAGCCCCGCCGTCTCCTTTCCGAAGACGAGCACATCGTCGGGGCCGTAGGCGACGTCGGCATAACACTGCCGCGCCTTGGTGGTGAACAGCCAAGCCCGTCCCCCCGCCGCGGCGAGGGCTTCTTCCAAATTATCATGCACGCGCACGTCGACGAACTGCCAATAGTCCAACCCCGCGCGCTTTAAGTATTTGTCGCCGAGCTCGAAGCCGAGCGGGCGCACCAAATGCAACATGCACCCCGTGGCCGCGCAGGTGCGGGCGATGTTGCCCGTGTTCTGCGGGATCTCCGGTTCGACGAGAATGATGTGTAGCATATGCCTATTGTAATACAAATTTCGCTGTTTGGCAAGTAAATCCGAAAAAAAAGAAAAAGCATGGCCCCGGTTTTCACCGGAATCATGCTTTCCGCTCTAAATTTGCGGGTCACCTCAGATAGCTGCCCCGCGCGGAGGCCATCACGCGGAAGATCTCCACCTCTTCGCCCGTGTTCGCGTCCACATAGACGAGATACTCCTCCTCGCCGTAGGTGCACCCGAACTCGTAGGCCACGACCTCCCTGCCCTCCGCCGAGATGAGCGCGAGGTTGGCGCTGTATACCGTAAGATCGCCGTCGAGCTTTTCCTGCGCCTCGGCACGGGTGAGCTTGTGCGAGGTGTCGTAGGTCTTGTCGTTGAGCAGATACCCGCGGGCGTCCATGCCGATGACGCGGCCCTTTTCCTCGCAGACGCGCACGCGGATGGTCTCGGGATAGATGCGCACGCCGTCCTCGACTGTGGTATAGGTGAGGCTCGCGACCATACCCATGTCCGAAAGCCATACCGCTTCGACGTTCTCGATGCCGAGTTCTTTGAGGAATTCGCGGGCAAGCGCGTCACACTCGTCGAGGTCGAAATTCTTTCCCGTGCATTCCTCGTAGGTGTCGAAAAAGACGAGCTTTCCGCCCCGCTTGGCGATCTGTGCAAAGAGCTCCGTGCCGTTTTCATCGGTCAAAACGAAGTCATACGCGCTGAGGTCCTCGGTGACCGTCTCGCCCGTGTAGCGGATGTCTGCGATGCGGTAGCCCGCAAAATATTCCCCGGCAAGCGTCTCTGCCTCCGAAGAGGAGATCTCCCCGAGCTTCGAGAGCCTGTTCTCGCCGACGTTGCCCTCCTCCGCGAAGGGGGCCTCCGAGATCTCGGCGGGGCGGGTGCCCTTGGCAAGTTCGGAAAAGCTCTCCGCCATACTGCCGCCGCCCGTGAAGAAGGCGCGGAGCTCGTCTGCGGTCATGCTCGTGACGAGAGTGTTGAGCTCGCCGTAGAGGCCGTCGTTGATCTCATAGAGACTTCTCACGCGGGCCTTCTCGCTTGGATCGAGCGGCGTTCCAGAGGCCAGCTTCGCGAGCATGGTACGGGCAAATTCGCCCGTGCGGTTGATGAAGGAGGAGATGTCCGTGCTCGTTGCGCGGTCGACGGGCAGCTTCTCCACCGAGGCTTCGAGGAGGGCGGTATCCACGAGGATGTCCGTGAGCAGCCTCCTCTGTTCGGACGCCCCGCCCGAGAGACGGAGCTTGCCGAGGCTGTCGTCGAGGTCCTCGCAGACGGAGACCATCTCATACAGCGTGGAGCGGTAGCCGCTCTCCGCCTCGACAGCCATGTCGTTCATGCGGAAGGCCCCCGCGGTGACCACGGTCGCGAGCACGAGACAAGCCGTGCCGAGCGAGATGACGGCGGCAAGCCAGCCCCCGAACCCGGGCGTGCGGCGGGAATTTTTCTGTTCGCGGCGGTGCTTCTTGTCCTCCGCCCTGCGGCTTCTCGCATTCTCGCGCGCCTTGAACTTGTCTTCCCGCGCCTTGCTTTTCGCCTCCTGCTTCTTGGCTTTGAGGGCGATGCGCTCGCGCTTTTCACGCTCCAAACGCTTCTCCCGCTCCGCCTTGGTCTCGTTCTTCAAGAGTTCGCGGCGGGCAGCTCTCTCGGCCTTGCGTTCGACGCGCCGCTTTTTGAGGTCGGCCTTGCGTGCCGCACGCGCCCCGATGCGCTCCGCCTTCTTCTTGGCGAGCATCTCCTTTTTGGCGAGTTTCCTCTCGGCGATCGCCTTCTTCTTCTCCAATTTCTTCTCTTTGAGGGCGGCCTTCTTTTCGAGTTTTATGCGTTTGAGCTCGCTCTTTTTATCCAGCTTTTCCTGCTTCTTTTCCGCGCGCTCCTTCGCTCCCTTCACGCGCTCCTTTGCCGCCTTCTCTTCCTTCTTCACGGCGCGCTTGGAAACGGTTTTCTTCGGGCTGCTCTTGGACACGGTACCCTTCTTTTTGGTCTTAGGCTCCTGTGCGGGAGGGTTTGCGTCGACGCTCTCCTGCGTGATCTTCTCGACGCGCTCCACCTTTTTCGCCCCGCTCGATACGTTCTTTCCGATTTGCTTTTCCATAATTCCTCCTTAAATGGCAAAGACGTGCTTGCCGATGACGGTCACCGTCTTGCGTCCGAAGATCCATGAGCTCGTCGCGACGGCGGGGTTGTAATAATAGAGGCACCCGTAGGTGGGGTCCCAGCCGTTCATGGCGTCGCGCGCGGCGTTGTAGGCCGTCTGGTTGGGTTCCAAATTGATCTGCCCGTCGGTGACGGCGGTAAACGCCCCCTTCTGGTAGATGACCCCCGAGACGGTGTTGGGGAAGGAGCTGCTCTTCACGCGGTTGATGATGACGGCGCCGATGGCGACCTGCCCCGTGTAGCTCTCCCCCCTGCCCTCCGCGTAGATGGCCTTAGCGAGAAGATAGAGGTCGGACGAAGTGTAGTTCGACGGAGCGGAGTTCAAGGGTTTGCTGCCCGTGTTGCCCCCGTTGTTGCCGTCGAGTGCGTTGTAAGAATCGTTCATGCCGAGCGCGGCGTAGGTCGACTTGCCGACGATGCCGTCTGCGGTGAGCCCGTTCTTCTTCTGGAAGGCGATGACCGCCTTCTTCGTCCCCGCGCCGAAGATCCCGTCCACGGCGCCCGTATAATAGCCCCATTGTTTCAATCTGCGCTGGACTTCCTTGACCTCGGCCCCCGTACTCCCCTGGCGGAGCACAGCAGCGTCTACGGCAAGTTCAAGCGCGGTATCGGCCGTGCGCGGAGCATGAAATGCGGACGTTGCCGCGATCCCCGTGACCGTCGCGGTGGCAAGTGCCAGCGAGAGTGCGCCGATGACCAAAAACTTCTTCATAATTTCCTCCTATGCGCAATGTGTGCAAGCGCAAATTTTTTTATGCGCACCCCAAAAGAAATGCCGCGCCCCGCTTTTTCCGGCGGCCCTTTGGACCCCGCGGGGAGGAAAAAAGTTTTTGGTGTATGTATAAAAAAATACCTTCCGGTCAATACCTTCCCCGCAAGGAGAAAGGGTATGAAGAAGGTAATTTTCTGTTCGCTGATCTTGGCCGCGATCGTCTCGGTGATGGTTTTCTGCGGCGGATTTTCAGACATGGGTGGCACAGATGACGTCACTAGCGCCTATTTGCGGGTGCACATCCGCGCCGATTCCAACGAGCCCGCGGCGCAGGAAGTAAAATATCTGGTGCGCGATGAGGTGGTGAAATTCCTGACCCCCGCCGTTGCCGCGTCCAAGACAAAGGCGGAGGCCATGGAGGCCGTCGGCGCGCGGCTTCGCGACATCGAGCGCGTCGCAAAGAGCGTTCTCGAAAAGAACGGATTTTCCTACGGTGCCAAGGCGAGCCTGCGGCGGGAGCAGTTCCCCACCCGCGTCTATGAGGGCGTGACGCTCGAAGCGGGCGTCTATGACGCGCTCATCTTAGAGCTCGGCACGGGCAAGGGCGACAATTGGTGGTGCGTCGTCTACCCTCCCCTCTGTTTCACGTCGGGCAGTGCGGGCGTCGTCTATAAGAGCAAGATCATGGAGATCATACGGGATTTCTTCGAACAATAAGGTCCCGAAGCACCACTCGCGGACATGGTATGGGGAGACACGGCCAAAGCGTCTTTCTCAATGCAGGGAGATCGTCACGGATACAGGGTCCTCGGCGGTGAGGAGGCTCTTCCACTCCTCCGCGGAGACGCCCTGTATTTTTCCGAGTTTGGTGTAGCTCCATGTGTTCCTGCCGTAGAACAGAACGATCTGATCGCCCGCATAGAGGATGACGTCCCCTGCCTCCGTTGTCATCCGCACATCGCTTTTGGGCAGAGCATACCCGAGGGAGCCGACCTTCTCGAACCCGCCGTACTCCTTCGCGGTGTAGGTGATGTCGCCCGCACGCAGGAGCTCGGCGAGGGCGGCCGCCGCGGCGTTCTCTTCTAACTTGACGGCGATCTTTCGGCCGCCGACCGTCAGGTAAACGGTATCCGTCATCTCCTCTTCCTCCGTGCCCGCGCCGTCGTTTCCGTCTGCGCCTATACCATTCCCACCGCTGCCGCCATTTCCGCCATCGCCGTCATTTTCGCCGATGACGTCATTGCCCCCACCCATGTCTGCGTTCTCCCCTCCAGTAGCCGCATTGCAGGCAGTGGGAAGGAGCGCAAACGCGAGGCAAAGCGCGGCCGTATACAAAAATCTTATGAGCTTTTTCATGCTACTTGCCCCGCCGCTTTACGGGAGTTTGGCGTAATCCTCTCCGGCAACGGGCTCCAACCATTCGTTGGAGGCATTTTCCCCCGGGACCTCGACGGCGAGGTGGGAGAACCAGCTGTCCTTCGCCGCCCCGTGCCAATGCTTGACGCCCGCGGGGATGTTGACGACGTCGCCCGCACGCATCTCCACGGCCTCCTTCCCCCACTCCTGGTAGTAACCGCGGCCCGCGACGCAGATGAGGATCTGCCCTCCGCCCTTGGTCGCGCGGTGGATGTGCCAATTGTTGCGACAGGCGGGTTCGAAGGTGACGTTGAAGATGCCGACCTGCTCCTTCGAGACGGGCGCGAGGTAGCTCTTCCCGCTGAAATATTGCTTGAAGCCGTCGTTGGGCGCACCGATGGGGAAGATCATGGAGTTTTCATGCGCCGCCATGGCGTCCTCCGCCGTCTCTGCCGCCCAGACCTCCTTTGCCATGTTGAAGACGGCCCATGCCTTGGGCCAGCCCGCGTAGAAGCCGACATGGGTGACGACGGCGGCGATCTCCTGCCTCGTCACGCCCGCGCGCTTGGCGTTCTCCAAATGATATTTGAGCGAGCTGTCGGTGACGCCCGAAGCCATGAGCGCCACGACGGTGATGATGCACCGCGTCTTGTGGCCGATATCTCGGTTGTTCCAATTCTCTCCGAAGAGAATGTCGTCATTGTAGTGGGCGAAGTCGGGGGCAAACTCCCCGAGCGCCCTTCTTCCTGCGTCCTGTGTGATCTTCTTCATGGTCTCCTCCTCAAAAACTTGCCTCGAACACGGCACGGATGTCCTGTCTGTCCAAAACCTTGTAGCCGCCGTCCATGATGAGTGTGCTGTCTACGAGCCCGTCGAGCATCTCCCTCGTCGCGCCGAGGGCCGTAAGGTCCATCACCAGCCCGATCTTCCGCATCCATTCTTGCATGCGGTCCAATCCCTCGTGCGCCACCGTCTCGGCGCTCTTGCCCGCGGGGTCTACCCCCCACACATTCACCGCATACCGCGCAAACTTAGCCACGCCGTAGGGCAGGATGTAACGGTAATAGGGAATGGAGACGGCGGAGAGCGTCATGCCGTGGGTGGCATCGGTATGGGCCCCCACCGCCTGCCCGAGCATGTGCACCATCCAATCCTCTGTCTTGCCCTTTGCGATGAGCGTGTTGAGCGCCCACGTTGCCGTCCACATGATGTTGCTCCGTGCCTCGTAGTTGAGCGGGTCCTCCACGGCAATGTCTGCGCTGTGGATGAGCGAGCGCAGCAGCCCCTCGGCGAGGTAGTCGCTCGTGTTGTCGTCCGTGCCCGAGAAATACTGTTCGAGGATGTGCGACATGATGTCGTAGATCCCCGAGATCATCTGGTATTTGGGCAGGGTGAAGGTGAATTCGGGGTTGAGAATGGAGAACTTCGGATAGACGTTCTCCCCGAACACATGGCCGATCTTGAGCTTTTGGGCGTGATTGGTGATGACGGAACCGCCGTTCATCTCACTGCCCGTGCCCACCATGGTCAGCACGCACCCGACGGGGACCACCGCACAGCTCACATCCTCGAAGCGCACGAAGTACTTCTCCCAGATATCCTCCTCACAGAAGACGGAGACGGACACCGCCTTGGCGTAATCGCACACAGAGCCCCCGCCGACGGCAAGGATGAGGTCTGCCTTCGCCGCCCTTGCCCGCGCAACGCCCTCCTTTACCTTCTCGATCGTTGGGTTGGGCATCACGCCGCCGTCCTCATAGATCTCCTTCCCGCACGCTTTCAGAATGGCCACGACCTTGTCGTAGATGCCGTTCCGCTTGACGGAACCCCCGCCATAGACGAGGAGCACGTTCTTGCCGTATTTGGGCAATTCCTTCCCGAGGCCCGCGAGCGCATCCCTGCCGAAATACAGCTTCGTGGGGTTACAATAGGTAAAATTTCCGTTCATTATCTTCTCCTTATCTTGTTTTTAATGGATCCCATGGTGACTGAAAGGTCTCCCCGCGGCCACACCCGGTCACATCGTCTGCCCGATCGTCTTGATGGGCCTTGCAGGGACGCCGGCCACGACGGTATTTGCGGGCACATCTTTGGTGACGACGGCCCCCGCGCCGATCACAGCCCCGTCGCCGACAGTCACCCCGGGCAGGATCGTTGCATGGGCGCCGATCCAGACCTTGTTGCCTATGGTCACGGGTGCAGGGTACATGCTGCCCCGCCTTTGGGGATGAAGGTCATGGTTGAGCGTTGCAATGACCACCTGCTGGCCGACGAGAACGTCGTCGCCGACGGTAATGCCCCCTTGGTCCTGAAAACAACACCCCTCGTTGATGAAGACGCGCTTCCCGAGCGTGATGTTCAGCCCGTAGTCGGTGGAAAAGGGCGGGAAGAGCCCGAACGTCTCGTCCTCCTCCCTGCCGATGAGCTCGAAGAAGAGCCGCCTGAGCTCCTCGGGGGAATGGTATCTGCCGTTGATCTCCGCCGTGTAGCGGAGCGCCCGCTGGGACATGGCGTGCATGTAGAGGTGCAACTCCGACCCCGCCTCGATGTATCCTTCCCGTTTCACCGCCTCTGAAAATTCTTCCCGATGCATATTCCCTCCCGATGCTATCATTATAATCCGCAAACAAAATTATGTCAAATACTTATACGGAATATATTGATATACTTGACAAGTATATTTTATCCTGTTACAATGGCCGTGGAGGGACTAAAATGGAACTGAGAGAGCTGCGATATTTTTTGGCGGTCGTGCGGGAGGAGAGCATTCTGAAAGCCTCGGAGTCGCTGTTTGTTTCCCAGCCCAATCTCTCGCGGCAGATGAAGCGTTTGGAGGAAGAACTCGGACAACAACTCTTTGTGCGCGGGAGCAGAAAGATCGCGCTCACCGAGGCGGGAGAACTGCTCAAACGGCGGGCGGAGGAGATCTTGGAACTCTCCCGCAAGACAGAAACGGAGCTATCCATGTCCGCAACAGAGGTCTGCGGAGACGTCTATATCGGCGGCGGCGAGAGCCATGTTTTAGAGGTCATCGCAAAGGCCGCGCACGCCGTGCAAAACAGGCATCCCGCCGTCAAGTTCCACCTGTTCAGCGGCGACATGGCGACCGTCATGGAGAAGCTCGACAAGGGGCTCATCGACTTCGGCATCTTCATCGAGCCCGCGGATCTTACGAAGTATGACTTTCTCCCGCTCCCTCTCGAGGACACATGGGGCGTGCTCATGCGCAAAGACAGCCCCCTCGCCCGCAAGGAGCATGTCACCCCCGAGGACCTATGGGACGCGCCCATCATCCGCTCCCGCCATTCGCTCGGCAAGAGTGCCGTCACGGATTGGTTCCGAAAGAGCTCGGAGGAGCTGAACATCGTGGCGACCTACGACCTGCTCTACAACGCCTCCCTGCTCGCCAAGGAGGGCATGGGATATGCGGTCGGGCTCGAACATATCCTAAACACATCGGGGGAAAGCGAACTCTGCTTCCGCCCGCTCTATCCGAAACTCACCTCCCGCCTCGCCATCGCATGGAAGAAATATCAGGTGTTCCCCAAGTGCTCGGAGATATTTTTGAAGGAACTCCGCGAACGCATCGCCCAAGGCTGAGACTTCCAAACATTGAAAAGGAAAAGCGCTCCCTGCGGGGAGCGCTTCTTTTGTGTGGAGAAAAATTACAGCTCGGCGAAATACTTGATGGTGCGGA